>NZ_JCAKMW010000016.1:0-70020 GCF_059515805.1 Acinetobacter sp. CY05
GTAAGCATCCGCTGAACCCCATACCTATTTTTTAATTTTGGTCGGGTTGCCACCGGTGTGGCAGTAATTCTTCAATTTGGGTCACTTTGTGTGTCGGTAGCCTTTTCAGCACATCACTTAAATAGGCATACGGATCCAAGCCATTGAGCTTTGCTGACTGGATTAAAGTCATGATATTGGCAGCTCGTTGGCCACTGCGCAGCGAGCCAGCAAACAGCCAGTTCTTGCGTCCTAAGGCCCAAGGTCGCATCTGATTCTCTACCCAATTATTGCAAATCGGTAGATTGCCATCATCCAGATAGCGGCTTAAAGCTGGCCAACGCTTCAGCGTGTAATTGATGGCCTTGGCGGTGGGAGAACTCGATGGCACCGTCAGTTGATGTTGGTTGAGCCATTCATACAGTTGTTGCATCACCGGTTGACTATGCTGTTGTCGGTATTCGCGGCGCTGTTCTGCTGTACCATCGGTCTTTTTTCTGAGTTCTGCTTCTATGGCATACAGTTTCTGAATCAGCACTAATGCCTGTTCAGCGACCTGACTTTTTTTGGTCACATGCAGTTCATGGAATTTACGACGCGCATGCGCCATACAGCCCACCTCAACGACCTGGCCTGATTTAAAGCGTGCTTTATAACCACTGTAATCATCACAAACCAGATGACCCTGCCAGTTTTTCAGGAACGCTTCAGCATGCTGACCTGAACGACTATCCTGAAAGTCATAGATCACGGCTTGAACCGGATTGTACTGTGTGGTGGCATAGGCCCAGACATAACCTTTCTTCGGTTTTTTCTCATCATCACCCATCCGCATGATGGTGACTGGTGTTTCATCTGCATGCAGCACCCGCTGTTGCAGCACCACCTGTTTTAAGGCATTGGCCAGAGGTTCCAGTTCTACACCGCAGCGACCTATCCAGTCAGATAAAGTGGATCTGGACAGATCAATGCCAGCCCGCTGATAGATCAGGCGCTGACGGTACAGCGGTAAATGATCGGCATACTTCGATACCAGCACATGGCTGAGCAGTTCAGGACTGGCAATACCTTTATCAATCACATAGGCGGGCATCGCTTGCTGAGTCAGGGTATCACACTGATCACAGACCCATTTGCCACGGACATGCTGTTCCTTGTAGAACTGTGCCGGTCTGAAATGCAGTTTTTCACTGATATCTTCGCCGATACGACGTAACTGGCAGCCACAACTGCATTGGGTTGATGCAGGTTCATGCTCAATACGGATGGTGTGTAGATGATCTGGCAGCAGTCGACGTTTAGGTTTGTTGACTGTGGCTTTCTGTGTCGCTGCATCGGTTTTATCTGCATTTAATCGTTCTAATTCCAGATCAACGGCTGCGATATCTTCTTCGACCGCTTCGTCCCATAGATGGATTTGTTTTGCGGTGAGATGTTCGTTTTTACTGCCGAATTTATGCTTTTTAAACAGCGCCAGTTCATGCTCGTATTTTTGATTGAGAATAGAAAGATGCTGAACTTTGGCATCCAATTGCTGGTTTGATTTTTCTAATTCTTGATTTGATTGTGCCAGAGACTGATGCTGCATTGCCAACTGCTGGGTAAATTCCAGCAGTTGTTCATGGGTCAGTTGGCTTAAGTCAGGCAGCGTATTCATGATCGCAGTATGCCTGAGGTCATGACGCAGAGGAAATAGAACGTTTGGAGAATAGCAGAATAACCGAGCTTGGTTTAGAGCATTGTGACCACTTGCTGTCGTCCAATGCGCTGCCAGGGCAAACCCTGGATTAATGCCTGTAACTGTTCCGGGTTGAGGGCCACGGTTTCACCTTGGTGAACTTGAGCCCAGTGGAATTTTCCCTGTTCCAGCCGCCTGGCACACAGCCAGATGCCCAGTCCATCATGTACCAGCACTTTCATACGATGGCCACGTTTATTACAGAACAGGTAAGCACAATGCGGTTTAATGTAGCCAAAGGCTCTCACCACCTGAGCCATGACAGTATCCATCCCTGCTCGCATATCCAGAGGTTGGGTAGAAAGCCAGATTTCATCAATGCGGATCATGTTGCCAGTGCCTTGAGTAATTCTGCTAAAGCAGATATTTCTGATACTTGCCATTTCAAGCCAATTTCTGCTTTTGAGTGGGGTAAAGTAATTTGAACCTTTAACATGTCAGTAGGAGTAGGATCTAATGGTGCAGAGCAAGATAAGGCAATAAATGCAGGTTTATTCGGTAGTGGTGAGCGATCACTCCCTGGCTTAGCATCAATTAAGCGAATCCATTTGGATACAAGATTTGTATTCAATCCATGTTGCAAAGCGACCGAAGCAATTGAAACGTCCGGTGCTTTACAAGCCTGAACGATCTGCTGTTTAAATTCAGCACTGTATGTTCTTCGTTTTTTCGCAAGAGATGCGATGGATGTCTGGTGATTTGTAGTCATAAATTTTAGTCCCCACTTGTTTTTAAGTGGGGACTAAATTAAGGCTTATAGGATGAATTCATAAGGTGTGTTCAGCGGACGCTTACGATTTAGACAATACTAAGAGTATTGTTTTGAGTTAAAAAATCCCGCTTTAAAGCAGGATTCTTTTCAATTTTTAACAGAAGGTTTAAATAATTGCCAAAGACTTAACAGCGTAAGTACGGCAAAAAAGAGTAAAGACCACACAGGCAAAGATTGTCCCAAGAAAGTCCAATCAATCGTGGCACACTCACCTGAACCAGATAACACTTGCTGTAACACGCTTTTTAGCGGCAGTGCCTCAACCAAGTAATCTAGACCTGGGCCACAGCTAGGCACTTGATCTGGTGGTAAATTTTGCAACCACACATGCCGCGCAGCAACGCCTAACGACCATACAATACCAACGCTGGCCAAGAAGCTATAGATACGTTTGGTCAGCGTACTTCGCGGATTATGCAAAAAGCCCAACAATGAAAAAAAGCCCAAGGCAATTAAACCCACACGCTGAAAAACACAGAGCGGGCATGGGTTTAAACCTTGAACATGCTCAAGATATAGCGCAAAACTCATGCCAATCACACTGGCTAAAAACAATATGCCACTGAACATGCGGTAACTATAGCGCATGGGTTATTCCTCTTATCGGTAAGCGGCTAAATAGTCGCTAAAACTAGTACTGTTGTCTTGTTCAAGTTGCTGCTGTTGTTGTAATGATTGGGTTGCCAAAGTGGTAAAATAACGTTGTGTGTCGTCACTCATTGGATATTGGCTAAATAACTCTTCATGATCTTGTAGTAGTGAATAGCCTAACTGCCACATACCGCCTGCATCACGGGTATCCCCTACAATCATGGCGGATAAGGTGTCATTCACTTCATCAATACGTTGTTGCATCACTGCCATCGCATCAGTGTAAACCGCATTATTATAGGTTTTATCCAAGAGTTGACTAATAGGCTGCATGGCATCTAAATACTCTTGAGCCCATTCTTCAATCAATACCGCTTGTCCATTGACCATAATCACCGCATTTTCCGCCCGACCACGATTAACCACTTCAGCTTGGTTTTTCTCAATCACTGCCAATTCAGCATCAAATAATTCTGGGCTGTCTTGTAATAAACAATAGGTAGCTAAAGTTTCTAAGAAACCTGCGGTATTTTCATCAATCCCAATGGGGCTATACGGGTTGATGTCTACAGCACGTAGTTCAACATAACCAATACCACGATTGGCGAGCGCTTGGGATGGTGTTTCACCAGCTTCTGGTACCTGTTTAGGACGCACTAAGCTGTAGTATTCATTTTCAATTTGTAAAACATGATCATTAATTTGTAATGGTTCAGCTGCTTGATCATCTAAACCTAAACGCGTAAACGCCGGATAAGGGGTTTTCACTGCTTTTTGTAAACCGGTGAGATAATCTTTTAAATTGTTATATTGAATACCGAGTTGTTTTTGTGCGGAATTTTGATAGCCAAAGTTCCCCATACGTAAGGCCGTTGAATAAGGTACGTATAAAGTACCACGGGTTAACGGCAACATATGATGATCACGGCCTTGCATAAAGCATGGATTCACCGTTGGACTGGCACCCAATAGAAACATCACCAATGGGGTTAAACGAATAAAATTACGAATCAAGCCCAAGTAACGATGGCTACGATAATCTTGTAAGCTTAAATTTTTTAATTCTTCATCTGTTTCTTGTTGCTGCAACGCAGTAAATACAGTATCGGGGAAAGATAAGTTGTAATGCACGCCAGCAATGGTTTGCATACGACGACCATAACGTACCCCTAAACCACGGCGATACAGGGTTTTAAAGCGACCAATATTTGATGACCCGTATTGCGCCAAACGAATCGTCTCTTCATCTGACTCTAACATACATGGCATCGACATCGGCCACATATGCTCACCTTCAGGTAAACCGCGATAAGCGACCGCGTGAATATCCATTAAGTAAGTTAAAGCTTTTTGAATGCTAGTTTGTGGTGGAGTAATAAATTCCAGTAATGCTTCTGAATAGTCAGTTGTAATATGCGGATGAGTCAGGGCTGAACCTAAGGCTTTAGGGTGATCGGTCTGGGCAATAAAGCCATCCGCTTGCATACGTAGGCATTCACGTTCGATGCCACGCAACATACCTTTAAATAAAGAAGCCTCTACCCAAGTCGGAAGTGTAGCTTGAGAGGTCGATTCGGGTTGACTCATTCTTATCTCGCTTATTAGAAAGAAACTACCAAAATAAAATTTTCAGTTTACGCATTATAACCTGAATTCAGGCGCCAACCTTATGCCCTGTTTCAAGCAAAAGCAAACTGTTGTTTTATTTTCGGCAAATTTTTATCACAAACTTACTCTACAAGACATGACTATTTTGTGATTAATATAACTTAATCCATGCTAAGCCTAGGTCAATTAAATGAAATACCAAGATATTTTAGATTTTTGGTTTGCTCACGACACCGAGCCATTTTGGTTTGCCAAGCGCATTGATTTTGACCAAAAGCTGACAAATCTTTTTCAAAATACCCTACAACACGCGAAGCAAAATGAGCTTTTTTCATGGCGCAATAGCGCCCAAGGTCGCCTCGCAGAAGTCATTGTGTTGGACCAATTTTCACGTAATATCTATCGAAATACAGCTGCTGCATTTGCCCAAGATGGACAAGCATTGGCTTTGGCACAAGAGGCGATTCAACAAGGACTCGATCAGCAATTAGATCCCAAACAACGCTGCTTTTTATATCTACCCTTTATGCATAGTGAATCTAAGCTGATTCATGAACAGGCTTTGACATTGTTTAGCGCACTTGGTGATGCCAACAGTTTAAATTATGAATTACAACATAAACAGATCATTGACCATTTTGGCCGTTATCCACACCGTAATGCCATTTTAGGTCGTCCTTCAACGCCTGAAGAACTCAAATTTTTACAACAGCCCAATAGCGGCTTCTAAGTTATTTCCCTAAGCCTTCAATCTAGGAGCTTGGTATGTTACGTCAACTCAGTTTTGCCAGTGTCTTAGTTGCCAGTCTGGTATTTACAGGCTGTGCCACAACACCGCCTAAACCACTCACATTTGATCAACTCGGTCAATTTAGTGCGTATCCATTAAATAAGCAGAGCTATCGCATTAGCTTTCAGGCGCGCAGCAATATCAGCTATGGCACTGCGGAAGAAATTGCTTTACTTAAAGCCGCTCAAACCACTGTGCAACAAGGTTTTCGCTATTTTAAGGTCTTAGATGACCCGAGCAACCGTAGTCAACAAGCACCGCGCCAAGCAGTGGTCTATTCAAGCCCTATGTATTCATATTACCCATACGGCTTTTATAATCGTCATCCTTACTATTGGCGCGATCCATTTTTTGATCAACCTCGCATCGTGAATATAGAGCCAGCTCAAGTGTCCTATACGATTGAATGTTATAAGGATCAATCCAACAAACCAAATGATGCTTTTGATGCCACATTAATCTTACAATCATTAGCAGCAAAATATGGATTAAGCCCGAGTGGTCAGGTTTTAACTCCAGTAGCCACATCTTAATTTGGGATTGTATATGAGTAAACCAACGCCTGTTTCACCGAGTCTAGAACGCAGTAAACGCCTTGCTACCATTGCTTTAGTGGTTGCAGTGCTGATTTGGATTAGCTTGATGATTGTGGCTAAATTATTGCCCGACTATGTTTGGCTCATTCATATTTTAATGCTATCGGCAGAAGCAGGTGTGGTCGGTGGTTTAGCCGATTGGTATGCCATTACCGTGCTATTTCGTAATCCATTTGGGCGCTTACCCATTCCAAATTTTTTACGTGATCACACCGAAATTATTCCCCGTAACAAAGCCCGTATTGCCCAATCTATGGGGCGTTTTGTCCAAGAAAACTTTTTATCTCCACAAGTGGTCGAAAAAAGCTTGGCCAATAGTGACTTAAGTTTAGCTGCGGGTCGATGGTTGGCAAAACCAGAAAATAGTCGCCAAGTGACTCAAGTGATTCAGCAAACCCTGCCTAAAGTTTTTGATTTTGTTGGACAACAACAAATTGCCGGTTTCATTCAAAACAACAGTGTGCAATGGGTTAAAAACACCCAAGTGAATACCTTAGCCAGCGAAATGCTACATGCTGTATTAGATAACGATTTCCATCAAGACGTGTTACAACGCGGTTTAGACTTGGTTCATCATTGGATGCTGACTCATCCTGATGACACGCGTGAAATGATGCGTAAATTGTTTAAAGAATTAGGCGTGTCTAAGTTTGCCAAAGGTGCAAGTTTAATTGGTATTGATGTTAAACAGCGCAGTATTGACTCAATGGTGGAGCGTTTAGAAGCAATGCTGGCTGATCCTGATCATCCTTGGCGCTTAAAAATTGAAGAGAGCGCACGGCGTTATATGCAGGATTTAAGCGACCCTGCATCAAAAGCCAGTTTAAGTCTGAATCATGCCAAGGATGCCTTATTAGATAGTCCACAAGTGCTTAATTTTATGAGCGGCGCGGTGGTGATTTTATTTGATGCCATTAAGAATGATTTGCAGCAAGAAAATTCTGGTATCGCCGAAAACTTACGTCTTGCCATTATTCAAGTGGGAGAAAATATTGCCGAGAACAGCCAAGTGCGCCAGCTTTTAAATACCCGTATTGCCACCATGGCAGTAACTTTGTCGGATCAATACAGCGAAAAAGTGATTCGCTTTATTAGCGAGCGGATTCACGAATGGGATTCGCGCGAGATGATCGACAAGATCGAAAATGAAGTCGGTGGTGATTTACATATGATTCGGGTCAATGGCGTGGTAGTGGGTGCATTTATTGGTTTAGCGCTAGGGATTATTCGTGCCATTGTAGAATATGCAATTTAAGCAAAACCCTGCAACAATGCCTTAAAGCTATGCTATTTTTATCTGCAATTTCCTTCTAATAAGAGCGCGCCATGCTAGAGCTTTACTCTAAATTAGCCAACCAAGGGGTGACTATTTTTAGCACCATGAGTCAATTGGCCCAGCAACTTGGCGCGCTGAATTTATCCCAAGGTTTTCCAGACTTTGCCCCGCCACAACCATTATTAGAAAGCTTAAGCCGTGCCACCTTACAGGGTAGCAACCAATATGCACCGGGTGATGGTTTACTCAGCCTACGAGAACAAGTGGCACAGCTGTTTTTGCAACGTGATCAGATTAAAATTGATCCTGTTACAGAAATCACCATCACCCCAGGGGCAACCATTGGCATTTTTACTGCCATTCAAGCGTTGGTCCATGCGGGCGATGAAGTGATCATATTTGACCCAAGCTACGACAGCTATGCACCTAGCGTGCAATTGGTTGGGGCAAAAGCGGTACATCTTGCGTTACAACAAGCTGATTTTTCTGTTGATTGGAATCAAGTTAAAGCTGCCATTAATTCCAAAACTCGTATGATCATTGTCAATACGCCACATAATCCCACTGGTCATATTTGGTCTAAGCAAGATTGGCGCCAGCTGATTGAGTTAGTCCAAAACACTAATATTGTGGTGTTGTCTGATGAAGTTTATGAACATCTGATTTATGACGGCAAGCGGCATTACTCTGCACTGTCTTTCCCAGAACTACGTGAACGTAGCATTGTGGTTGGTTCTTTTGGTAAGACCTTTCATGTCACAGGTTGGAAAACTGGCTATTGTGTCGCAGCACCGCAGCTGATGCAGCTGTTCCGTCAAGTGTATCAATTTGCCAATTTTTGTGGAGTGACCCCAGTACAAACTGCACTAGCCGAGTTTATGTTGCAGCATCCTGAACATATTCAAAACTTAAGCAGGTTCTATCAGCAAAAACGCGATTTATTTAATGCAGGTTTACAAGCGTCACGTTTTAAATTTACCCCATCTGAAGGTACTTATTTCCAAAATTTAGATTATTCAGCAATTCGTGCTGATTTAGATGATGTAGCAATGTGTCAGTGGTTAGCACATGAACATGGCATTGTGGCCATTCCAATTTCGGTGTTTTATCAAACTGCGCCGCAAGATTTACGTTTAATTCGTTTTTGTTTTGCTAAACAAGATCAAACCTTAGTACGTGCTGCTGAGATTTTAACTCGCTGTTAATGCAAAACTTCTACATACTTTCTCTATCAATCTTGATTAAGCTTGGCATAGATAACTCTGTATAAACACAACAACAGGATGACGTATGCCACAGCAACACACTTTGATGGGCGAACGTAAATTATGGAAGACCTTTTTAATTTTTTTATTGCCGCTAATTGCCACTAATATTTTACAAAACTTATCAGGTACCATTAATACCATCTTTGTTGGACAAATGATGGGGGTGGATGCGATTGCGGCAGTTGCGGTGTTCTTCCCTATTTTATTTTGCTTAATGGCCTTTGTGATTGGTTTGTCGGCGGGTGCCACGGTGCTAGTTGGGCAAGCTTGGGGCGCACAAAACGTCGAAAAAGTACGTTGTGTGGTCGGCTCTACCCTGTTTATGACTTTAATTGGCGGCAGTGTCATTGCGGCCTTAGGGGTAATTTTTGCTGAACAAATTTTATTGTTATTAGGTACAGATCCCAATGTGATGCATCTGTCTTTACCTTATGTACAGTGGATGCTGGCAGGTAGTCCCTTATTATTTGTTTATATTATTTACACCTCTATTTTACGTGGTGTGGGCGATAGCATCACCCCCCTCATTGCCTTAAGCCTCACTAGTGCTATGGGTTTAGTGATTACGCCTGTTTTAATTGCCGGTTATTTTGGTTTTCCAAAGCTTGGCATTATTGCCCCAGCTATTGCCACGATTGTCGGTTATATCGCGGTATTGGGCTTTTTAGCCGTGTATTTAAATAAACGTAATCATCCCTTAAAACCTGATCGCGCGATGCTGAGTCATATTCGCCATCAACCCAATTTAAGTAAAATTATTTTACGTTTGGGGATTCCAACTGGCATTCAAATGGTCACTACATCTGTGGCAGGTTTAGTGATTGTGGGTCTGGTCAATCGTTATGGTTCTGATGCCACTGCAGCTTATGGTGCAGTCAATCAAGTCCTCAATTACATTCAATTTCCAGCACTTTCGATTGCCATTGCTGCTTCTATTTTTGCCGCGCAAGCCATTGGCGCGGGTAAATCTGAGTTACTCAATAAAGTCACACGTACCGCTTTAGTTATGAATTTGGTGATTACAGGTATTTTAGTGAGCTTGGGTTATCTGGGCTCTAAATATTTAATGGCACTATTTATTACTGACCCGCATGTGGTGGAACTGGGTCAGCAGCTGTTATTTATTGTGTTGTGGTCGATTTTATTCTTTGGGGCTAGCGCAATTTTTGCCTCTATTATGCGTGCGAGTGGCACTGTGACGGTCCCAATGATCATTAACATTGTGGCAATTTTGTTGATTGAAGTGCCGTGTGCTTATCTATTTAGTGCATGGTGGGGCTTACAAGGTATTTGGTATGCCTATGCATTGGCTTTTTTTAGCTTATGCATCATGCAAGGGTTGTACTATCAATTTGTATGGAAGAAAAAGACGGTAGAAGCCTTAATTTAACTGCTTATCCTAAAATATGCATAAAGATTGAATTTAATTGTATTTTTCAGATGGCTGATTCCTTGCTATAAATTTTAGCCATTAAAAACAGCAAAAATTTGGATCAGGGCATGGCACAACGACAGATTAAATTAGGTGCATTTATTCCACTGACATCACAACATGCAGCAGGTTGGCGCTTACCCAATGCCCGCCCTGAGCAACATTTAAGTATTGACTATGCCATTGAATTAGCAAAAACTGCTGAGCGCGGTTTGTTTGATGCCTACTTTCTTGCCGATGGTTTATCGGTAAATTGGAGCCATGCTGCCTCAAAAGATCCGAAAAGTTTAGGCTTAAGCGATAAAGCCGTAGGGTTTGAACCCATCACGCTGTTTGCTGCTATTTCAGCAGTCACTCAACATATTGGTTTTATTGCTACTGCATCAACAACTTATGAAGAACCCTACTTATTAGCACGTAAATTTGCCTCTCTTGACCACATTAGTAAAGGTCGTGCGGCATGGAATGTGGTCACCACAGTCGCCAGTGATGCAGCACGTAATTTTGGTACAGTGCATCCGGATGCCAAATTGCGTTATCAACGTGCCGATGAGTTTATTCAAGTCACACAAAAACTGTGGGATTCTTGGCAAGATGATGCTTTTATTTACGACAAGCACAGTGGTCGTTTCTTTGAAGCCAGCAAACAGCATGAACCACTGCATCATGGTGAATTTTTCCATGTTGAAGGCGCGCTGAATGTACCACGCCCACCGCAAGGCTACCCAGTGATTGTGCAAGCGGGACAATCTGAAGATGGCCGTGAATTGGCTGCTAAATATGCAGAAGTCATTTTTACTGCACAGCAAGATTTACAAGATGCTCAAGCCTTTTATCGTGATGTAAAGCGCCGCTTAACCAAGTATGGTCGTCAAGCTGAAGATTTAAAAATTATGCCAGGTGTTTCCGTTTTTGTTGCCAAAACGGAACAAGAAGCCCAAGAAAAGTATGCGCTGCTTAATCGCTTAATTCATCCACAAGTGGGCTTAGGACTACTTTCAGGCTTAGCGGGTAGTACTGATTTAAGCCAATATGATTTAGATGCACCTTTCCCTGATCTTGATCCAAGTTTAATCAGCAGCAGTCGTCAACAGATGATGGTTGATATTGCGCGTAAGCATAAATTTAGTATTCGTCAACTTTATGAGCATATTGCTGCTGCACGTGGCCACTGGACTTTAATTGGTACAGCTGAGCAAGTAGTTGACCAACTGCAACACTGGTTTGAGAATGAAGCTGCTGATGGCTTTAACGTCTTACCTCCGAGCACACCTGAAGGTTTAGATGATTTTGTCAATTTTATTGTGCCTGAATTACAACGCCGTGGCTTATTCCGAACCCAATATGAAGGTACCACTTTACGTGATAACTTGGGTTTAGCACGACCTGAAAATCAATATGTCAAAGCCAAAGCAGCACAGGCTTCATAAAAAAAGCCCGCAACCGCGGGCGGTTTTATTTGAATTTATCGCGTAATTGACTGCCAATTTGCATTAGGCGTTGATAAGCACTGGGCAGTAAGCGCTGTATCAAATCTAAAGCTTTAGCATCATTACCAATTAAGACACGGCGTTTATTCTGAAGTACTGCCTCTAAAATCTTTTCTGCTGCTTTTTCAGGTGGATAACGTAAAAAGTCATTAAAAGAACGGCTGGCGTCATCTACATGTATACCCAATGTGGCCAGGCTTGCATTCATGCGTGCTGCATTGGCAATATTGGTTTTAATTCCACCAGGATGGACACATAAGGCACTGACACCACAATCTTGTAAATCCAATTCTTGGCGTAAAGCTTCGGTAAAACCACGTACCGCAAATTTACTCGCGTTGTAGCCTGCTTGGGTGGGCTGCGCGGTTAAACCAAATACACTCGACAGATTAATCACATGTCCATCATGCGTTTTTTTAATTAATGGTAAAAAACTTTTGGTGCCATACACTACTCCCCAAAAATTAATCCCCATAATCCATTCGAGTTCTTCGTAGCTGGCACCTTCAATCGTTGAACCGAGTGCCACACCAGCATTATTAAAAATCAGGTTCACTTTGCCATGCTGCTTTTCTACCTGATCTGCCCAAGCTGCCACTTCACTTTGTTGTGAAACATCTACCTGCGCTAGAGTAACTTTGACTTTGGCTTCAATCTGCTGACGTGTTGCCTCTAAAGCTGATAAATGAATATCGCTTAAGGCCAAATGACAGCCTTGCTTGGCCAATAGAATGGCCAGTTGCTGACCGATCCCAGAACCCGCTCCTGTAATGGCTGCTACTTTATTATGAAATGTTTTCATGTAATGTGCCGTAAATAAGTCTCATCTTATAAGAAATCGCATTTTTCTTACAATTGCTTACTGCAGCTTGTAAACTTCAATGACACACTCCATTTACTTCTAGTCACACAGTTCACTATGCCAAGCAGTCAATTTAAAGGCTTATCTCTTCTTGAACGTAAAGCCTTACGTCGCCAAAAACTGATTCAAGCCGGCATTGATTGTTATGGTCAATCTGGTTTTTTTGCAGTCACAGTCAAAGATATTTGCGTGGCCGCTGGCCTGAGCGAACGTTATTTTTATGAGTCTTTTAAAAAAAGTGATGCTTTGTTTCAAGCCATCTTTGTGCAACTCATTTCTGAATTGCAAAACAATGTGATCCAAGCCATTGAGCAAGAAGTTGAAGCGGAAAAAATGCTACGTGCCGGGTTACTGGCCTTTTTATCTTGTTTAAAACAACGTCCTACTATGGCACGTATTATTTATATTGATGCCATGTTGGTACAAGAGCTCCATCAACAAGCCAATATCCGCCAAACCATGCAACGTTTTGAAACTATCGTGCAACGCTTGTTACGTGTATTACAGCCAGATTACAATTTTAATGAACAAGAATTCTCATGGATTGCCACGGGGATTAACGGTTACGTTACCCATATTGCTATTCGTTGGGTAATGACTGATTTTAAAGCAACTTTAGATGATGTACTTAGCAGCTGCGAACTGGGCTTTCGACAATTTAGCCGTCCGATGCAGACCCTTTAGGGCGCGTAAAATAACTCTATTGTATTCAAAAAGCGTCAAAAAACTGTCACATTTTTTTACTAAAAACATGGCAGCCTATCTTTTTGCAATGATACTGTCATAATTAGTCTTTGTAATAAGCCTGTCATAAACCGTGATTAAAAAATAGGATATTGCGCTGTGAAAGATGACTACATTTTAATTGTCGACGATGAATTGCCGATTCGCGAAATGCTCCACACGGCTTTAGATATGGCAGGCTTCCAGTGCTTACAAGCAGAAGATGCCAAACAAGCTCATCAAATGATTGTCGATCAACGTCCCGCGCTCATCCTATTAGATTGGATGATGCCAGGTGGTGTCAGCGGTGTAGACCTATGTCGTCGTTTAAAACGTGATGAAAGCTTGGCAGAAATTCCTGTCATTATGCTCACCGCACGTGGTGAAGAAGATCATAAAGTGCAAGGTTTAGATGCTGGCGCTGATGACTATATGACCAAACCTTTTTCTACCCGAGAATTGGTATCACGCATTAAAGCCGTACTACGCCGTGCCAATGCCTTAAGCGGTGAAAAGCCAATTGATGCCAATGGTTTAGTCCTTGATCCGGTGAGCCAACGTGTGAGCTTTGGTGACGCGATTTTGGAGATGGGGCCAACAGAATATCGTTTATTGGCCTTCTTTATGACGCACCCAGAGCGTGCTTACACACGTGCTCAGCTCCTTGATCAAGTATGGGGCGGTAACGTCTATATCGAAGACCGTACCATTGATGTGCATATCCGTCGTTTGCGTAAAATTTTAGAGCCATTCGCTGCCGATCGTTATGTACAAACTGTACGCGGCACAGGCTATCGCTTTTCTACTCGTGCAGATGCTGCTGCAGGTTAATTATGTACGAACCCTATCCTGTCCCTGAGATTGCGCGCGAACATAGAAAATTCCGCTATAGCAGCTTATGGGCATTTGCCAAACAAGATTTACGTTTGTTGGCATTTTTCTTAATTATTGCCGCATTTATTGGCTTTGGTACGGGATATTTAGGTCCGTGTTTATTGGTCGCATTTGGGCTATTTTTTGCCTTACAAATGCGCTCACTGTATTTGGTCAATGATTGGATTTCCAATCATCCTTATGATGTACCACCAAACCTAGATGGAATTTGGGGTGCATTATTATTTAATGTCTACCGTGCCCAGCGCCAAGAGCGTATTGTACAAGCTGAAATGGTAGGTTTAATTGATCGTGCTCAATCCTCACTGGTTGCTCTACAAGAAGCGGTGGTGTTAATTGATGAAAGTCATCAGATTGAATGGTGGAACCCTGCTGCAGAAAAATTATTAGGGATTCAAAGTCTAGATCGTGGACGTAATATTTTAACGATTTTGCGCCAACCGGTATTTATTGAATATTTTCATCATATTGACGATGCACCTGATGGTCTAAAAATGAAATCATCAGTATTTGAAGATCATTATGTTCAAGTCAAAATGACCCGTTTTGGTGGTGAAAGTCGTTTATTGGTGGCCTATGATGTGACGCGAATGCATAATCTTGAGCAAATGCGTAAAGACTTTGTCGATAATATTTCACATGAATTACGCACCCCTTTAACAGTGCTCAGTGGCTATATCGAAACCTTTACCGACCAAGAAGATATTAATCCGCGTTGGAAACGTGCCTTTGAGCAAATGCAATCACAAACACGACGAATGAATGCTCTAGTCAATGATTTGTTGTTATTATCACGTTTAGAAAATGATAAAAATATTGTGAAAAATCAAATTATTGATATGCCTAATTTAATGAATCAATTGTTTGATGATGCTCAAGCTTACAATGTAGATTATGGACATACTCTAAATTTAGACATCGACAGTCATTGCGACTTATTAGGCTCAGATATGGAGCTGGCCAGCGCTTTTACCAACCTTATTACCAATGCCATTAAATACACACCTAAAGGTGGCACGGTGACTATTGGTTGGCATGATGATGGCGAAAATGGCTACTTTAGCGTGCAAGATACCGGTATTGGTATTGACCCTAAACATTTACCACGCCTAACGGAACGTTTCTATCGCGTGGATAGTGCTCGTAGCCGCCAAACAGGTGGTACAGGTTTAGGTCTAGCGATTGTTAAACATGTACTGATGCAACATAACGCGCATTTAGAAATTGAATCTAAAGAGAATAAAGGCTCATTATTTAAAGTGGTTTTCCCTAAAGATCGTCTTTATAAAATGCTTTAAAAAAATCCCTCACATTGAGGGATTTTTAGTTCTTTAGAGGCGATGCCCTAAAGGCTTGCCCATTTCTACCGCAGAGTTTGCAGTAAATGCTGCATCCCACTGCATCTTATCTTTTTCAAATAATACTACAGCGGTTGAACCTAAATAAAAACGCCCCAATTCCGCGCCTTTATCTAAGAATAAATTATGCTGATTGAGCTCGAGGCGACCTGTTGGTTTCACTTTACCGGTAGCGACAGTTTCAATACCTGCCACAATCATGGCCCCAACTAACACCACTGCCATACGACCAAGCTCAGTATCAAACAAACACACCATACGTTCATTACGCGCAAATAAGCCCGGAATGTTCTCTGCAGTGGTTTGATTGACAGAGAATAACTCGCCCGGCACGTACAAGGTCTCAGTTAAAGTCCCCGCAAATGGCATATGTACACGGTGATAATCTTTAGGCGATAAGTATACGGTGGCAAATTGACCGTTTTTAAAGGGTTCAGCCAACTGTGGATCAGCAATCAGTTTTTCAACTGAGAAACTTTGCCCCTTAGCTTGGAAGACTTCGCCTTCAACAATAGTACCAATTTGTGAAATCGCGCCATCGGCAGGTGAAACAATACTACGAGGATCTTGATCGACTTCACGCACACCATCTTTTAATGCACGAGTAAAGAATTCATTAAATGATTTATATTTTAAAGCATTGCTTTGTTCAGCAATCGACATATCAATACCGTATTGGGCTTTAAAAGCACTAATCACGGCATTTTTTACCAACGGATGCTCAGCAGCAGCCAATTTCCCAACAATACGAGACAATTGATGCTGTGGTACAACGTTTTGCGCTTTAATAAAAATCTGTTGTTTTAAACGTGATGTGAGGCTCAAGACGGCAACTCTCCAGTAATAATCGGACTGTCGAGGCGATTGCCCCATTCACTCCATGCACCATCATAGGCGCGAATATTCCAACCTAACAAACGCCCTAAAATATAAGCCAACCCAGAACGATGATGCGACTGACAATACACCACCACAGGCTCATTGAGATTAAAACCCAAATGTTCTAAGCGTTGTTGGGTGCGTTCTAAAGGATGCAATTTTAGATGATTTTGCCGATTAAGGGCAGTACTCCATTCAAAATGCAATGCACCCGGAATATGTCCACCGCGACGCGCAGCTAAACGTAGTCCAGTATATTCATCTTCAGTACGGCAATCCCAGATTTGGGTTTGATTATTTTGCACCAATTGTAACAACTCAGCGTAATTGACTTGATACTGCAAATTACTTTCTACACAAACTAAGTTTTCAACAGGTATAATTTGTGTGCTTTCAGAAGAGGTCGGTAAGTCAGCTGCGAGCCAAGCATGAATGCCGCCATTGATTAGGCTGGTATTTTCAAATCCTAAGCAATGCAAATTCCAAATGAAGCGCCCTGCCCATGCGCCACCTTCATCATCATAAACCACAACATGATGCTCAGGCGAAATCTGTAAAAATTCAACCAATTGTTGCAATTGCTCAGCTTCGGGTAAAAAACCTGAAGCATATTCTTCCTGGCGCACCAATAACTTAGGTGCTAGATGTACCGCACCTGGAATATGAAGTTGCTCATAGACCGAACGACGGCTTAGGTCGACAATACGCAGTTGGGGATGCGCTAAAAATGGCACTAAATCTTCAGCTTCTATGAGTAAATCAAAATTTAAATTTGTCATCGTTATGGTCGTTATTACAGCAGTACTGTCAAAATCTTAGCATAGCTGTTTATTATGATAATGCTGATTTTTTGCCAGAACTTAGCAAAAAATCAGCTATAGCAGTCTGTTATTCGTCAGGTTCTTGAATATCAAAGACTTGACGTAAATAAGCCAAGAAAGTGTCATTATCGGTCATGGTTTTACCCGGACTATCGGAAATTTTAGCCACTGACTGACGATTACACTCAACTAACTTTAAAACAATATTCAGCGGCGTTTGTCCCATGTCATTGGTCAAGTTGGTACCAATACCAAAGCTGACTTGGAAACGGTCTTTAAAGTATTGATGCAATTTCCATGCTTTTTCGACATTTAAGCCATCACTAAAAGTGAGCATCTTGGTTTTGCTGTCAATTTTGAGCTTTTTATAATGTTCATAGGCTTTATCACCCCATTCATAAGGGTCACCACTATCATGACGTAAACCATCAAACAATTTGGCAAAGTACAAATCAAAGTCACGCAAGAAGGCATCCATCCCCACCACGTCCGTTAAAGCAATCCCTAAATCACCACGGTATTCTTGTACCCACGTTTCTAAGGCAGACTTTTGGAAATCACGTAGACGTACATCAAGTGCTTGAAAGGCTTGTAAGAACTCATGAGCCATGGTGCCAATTGGAATAATATTAAGCTCTTTGGCTAAGAGCACATTGCTGGTACCACGGAAAATATCCGGTACGGCTTTATGAAATTCTTGTACCACATGCTTTTGCCATTCAAAGCTATAACGACGACGCGTACCAAAATCAGACACCAAAAATGGTGGGTCTTCTGGATCTTGTTGACGCTGATACTCTTGCATGAGGGCAATTTTGGCTTTTAGACGACGCTCGCCTTCTTCAAGGACAGCTTCAGAACGGATTTTGCTAAAGTACAGTTCATTAACAATGGCAAGCACAAAGATTTCAAACATCATCGCTTGCACCATTGGACCTTCCACCCAAATGTCCAAACGACCTTCACTATCAACGCCTGCTTTAATAAAGCGACGTTTTAATTGGAATAATTCTAAATAGTCAACAAAGTCACTTTTAATAAAACGTAAGCTACGTAAATAAGTGAGCTCATCTTCTTTAAATTTTAACTCACATAAGTAATCGAGTTGCTGTTGCAGTTCCGGTAAAATATCAACCAATGGATATTCAGTCTGTTCCAAATTACGGCAGCGGAAATGGTACACACTATGCGTTTGTGGAAATTTGTGTAATACCACCTGCAGCATGGTGAATTTATACAGGTCGGTATCCAACAATGATCGAATTATCGGTTGCATGTTCTGCTCATGAAAAAGTCCTTCTCTCACTATAAAAACTTAATTTTGAGTTGCAAATGAAAAAAAACGATTTTGCGCTATTTTTTTGGCTTTTTATACGCCAGATGCGTAATTTGGTGTAAAAAGCCATTTTGCTTAAGCCGATATAGGTTTAACTTAAGTTCGGCTTAAGGATGGTATAATTGGATTTATGCTAACCACATCACAAAATATTAACATATTATGGTAATTTAATAATTATTAAATATTTTTTTATGATATTTGATTGCAATCATTTTTCTTTTTATTTAGCATGGCTTTAAGCAAAAAAATGATCATTTTTTTTGCAATATTTTCATCATTTATTCTTTGTAATACCTAGGGGAATCCACATGGCTAAACTTACATTAGACGACTTGGCAGAAATTGACGGTTTCGTAGCTGCTGCGCTGGTAGACAGCTCAAGTGGTCTTGCACTAGCAACTTTAGGTAGTGGCATCGATTTAGAATTAGCAGCTGCGGGTAATACTGAAGTAATTCGCGCTAAAGTAAAAACAGCACGAGCATTGCAATTAAACGACAAGATTGAAGATATTTTAATCACGTTAGGTAAGCAATACCACTTAATGCGTCCTCTTGATCGCAATGACGAATTGTTCTTGTACTTGGTGCTTGATCGTCAAAAATCTAACCTTGCAATGGCACGTCACGAATTACGTAGCTTTGAAAAAGGTTTAGATTTCGCTTAAGTCTAAATCAGCTAAAAAAAATCTGTCTTTTAAGACAGATTTTTTTAGCCTACTTGGCATTAAGCATCTTTAGCTTCGTGCTGTGTACTGCCCTGCATTTGCGTTGCATAGTCAACACCATGCTGTTTTAAGTATTCACGAATGAGTTGGCGTACCACTTGTGAAGGTTTAAGATCCTGACGTGCACACAACTCTTCAAAAGCATGTTTTTTTACAGGATCAATGAGCACTGTTAATCTTGCTGTCTTATTTTCCATATTTATAAACACTAAAAAGTAATAATTAAATTATAATAAGATTAACATTTAACTTTCTCAAGTACTTCTTATAGATTTTTTAATTTAAATTAAAAAAGGCCGAATTTTCATCGACCTGATTTGTAGTATATTCACTGTTTAATCTAGCAATTGTTTAAGCTTTTGATCTTGGCCTATCACTTTGGCAAATTCAGCTACAGTTTTTTGTCCTGTTTGTTTGGCATTGACATCACAATCTACACTTTTCAACTGTTTGGCAATTGACCACTCTAATTTAAAAATCGCGCCCATTAAGGCTGTATTGCCTTTGTTGTCACGTAAGCAACGATCTGCACCTTGATTTAATAAACTGGTGACAATGTCTTGATGACCATAATAGGTGGCCATCATCAGCGCGGTATAACCATCTTTATTTCTAACATCAACAGGAAAACCATGCTTTAAAAATTCATGAATGACTTCATGATTCCCCGTACGCGCCGCAGCAAAGAATAAATCAATCACTTCTTGTTGCGCTGCTGGTGAAGCAGGTTGAGAGGTTTGTGCTAGCGTTTGTCCTACAGCCAAGCCTAAAGCTACAGTCAGCAGCATGCTTTTTAAAAATTTCATGATCGTTCCTATAGATAACTTGAGTGATAAAACAAAAACAAGTGCCTGTAAAACTCCCCTAGGGTGCAGGAAAGGAATTGAGTTTTACAGGACTTTTCGGAGGTGATTGCCTATGTGGCGCCCCAATCACCAATCTTTAGACCAATCGAAATTAGTCTTTTAAAGCCGCAGCTTTTGCTTTAACTGTAGCGAGGTTACCGTTGACTGCTTTAGTCATACGTGTACCGTAGTCTGCATCTGCTTTGTAGAAGTAAGACAACATAATGTGTTTGGTTTCTGAATCCTTCACGTTACTAAGGTCAGCTGCCAAGTTCATGATTAAGTCGTCTTTCTCTTTAGCAGAGTATGAACGATACAATTCACCTGCTTGTTTGAAGTTTTGCTCCTTCACACCACGTTGTTGCACTGTGCCTGACAGTGGCGTTTCAACCGCACGCGCTTTTGGCGTAGATGGTTTTGGCTCAATACGGCTTGGTTCGTAGTTCACGTTAGATGAAGTCGCACCCACATTCATGTAGCCATCTTGGTTATTGTTATTCACATTCACCAATGGACGGTTCACTGGAATTTGCTGGTGGTTGGCACCTAAACGGTACATTTGTGTATCTGAGTAAGAGAAGATACGGCCTTGAAGTAGACGGTCTTCTGATGGCTCGATACCTGGAACCAAGTTACCTGGAGCCAATGCCACTTGTTCGGTTTCTTGGAAGAAGTTTTTCGGCATACGGTTAAGCGTTAACGTACCGACTTTGGTTTCTGGAACTAGGTTCGTTGGCCAGATTTTTGTTGGATCTAGTGGATCAAACTCAAACTTGCCTAGATCTTTAGGATCTAACACTTGGATATAAAGATCCCATTTCGGGAAATTACCCGCGTTGATGTTTTTGTAAAGATCGTTAGTTAAGTGGTTGAAGTCTTTACCTTGTAACTCAGCCGCTTCTTTTACGTTTAGACCTTTCACGCCTTGTTTCGAGCGGAAGTTGAACTTCACGTATTTGTATTCACCTTTGGCGTTATACAATTTGAATGCATGCACACCAAAACCATCTTGTTCGCGGTAGCTGGTTGGCACACCTTGGTTACCATACACATAAGTCAACATGTTAGTTGCCCATGGCTGGCTCGACAAGAAATCAAATACGCGGTTGGCGTCTTGAACGTTGTCAATTGGACTTGGTTTCATTGCATGGATGAAATCTGGGAATTTGATGGCATCACGGATAAAGAAGACAGGCGTTTGGTTACCAACTAAGTCCCAGTTACCTTCTTGGGTATAGAACTTGATGGCAAAACCATGTGGGTCACGTAAAGTTTCAGGCGAGTGTTTACCATGAATCACTGTAGAGAAGCGCAAGAATACAGGTGTTTTTGTCCCTGCTTTAAATAGTGAAGCGATGGTTAAATCAGATAAGTCTTTTGTTGCGACAAACTCACCATATGCACCAGTACCGCGTGCGTGTACAACACGCTCAGGAATACGCTCACGGCCAAAACGTTGAAGTTTTTGGATTAATTGTACGTCTTGAAGTAATACAGAACCATTTGGACCTGCGGTGATTGAATTTTGGTTATCACCAACTGGCGCACCATTATCTTTAGTTAATGGCGCAGCTTGTGTGCCAGCAGTCACTGCTGCAAGCATCGCGACGAGCAAAGAACGCTTAAACATGAATGTCATCTCTCAATAAATACCTTTCCTGCACGGCATAAGGTACTAAAATTTAAGTTAGAGGTAAAAATGATAATTTTTATCAGCTTCATCGTTTTCTTAAATGCAAAATAAATTGCGAAATCAAGTTTTTATCAAAATTTTAAAGACTAATATTTTTTATCATTAGGGGCGATTATGAGCTTTTGCTACAATGATGCTCAAGTTGAGAAGTATATGATTTTGGTTGAATTATGCGCGCATTATTACAGCGAGTTTTAGAAGCAAAAGTCGTGGTAGACGGTGAAATCACCGGCCAAATTGAACATGGGATTGTGGTTTTTTTAGGCTTAGGTAAAGATGATAATTTAGATAAAGGCAAAAAGCTGATTGATAAAATTCTAAAGTATCGTTTTTTTGATGACGAACAAGGCAAAATGGGCTGGAATGTGAGTCAAGCGGGTGGCGGTTTATTGTTGGTGTCACAATTTACCTTAATGGCACACACCCAAAAAGGCTTACGACCAGACTTTGGCCCTGCAATGCCACCAAACGACGCTAAAGCGCTTTATGAACAATTGGTGGCTTATGCACAAAGCCAATTCACAAATGTACAAACCGGTATTTTTGCTGCCGATATGAAAGTACATTTGGTTAATGATGGGCCAGTGACCTTTAATCTAGAAATCGAATAAATTTAAACATCAAGCCCGCAATTGCGGGCTATTGTTTAACGACCAATTTTTTCTTTAATCAAACGACGGACGTGTTTGTATTTACTTTTGAACTGTTTAGGAACAACTAACTGCGCTGCGCGATTTAGCCAAACCAATAAACTAAAATCACCTTCCATTTTAATCGAGCCATTTTGTACCCCAGTCATAATCGCCGACGTATCACCTTTAAGTAAGGTTTTTACTGCTTGTTCACTGCTTTCAAATTGCAAGACAAAATCTGCTGCTTCTGCACGTCCTGAAACGGTAGAAATCTCACCATGATTCACCACAATTTGACGTGCCATGCCATTGTCTGTCGCAATCTCTAAACGAAATTGGCGTTCTTGAATCAGCTCAATAAACTTTGGATTACCACGTGACATTTGCTTCATACGTAGTACTAATCCAGCAACAAGCAGATCTAATGGATCGGTACTGACATCAACAAGCGGTAACTTCACCACAGGAAGGGTTGGAAATTTCATCTAAGCAGCCTATTTTTAATTGTTTATAAATTACGCATGCTAGCACAATTGTAAAAAAGTTCTGTATAACAAGCGCTAATCTCATATTTTTCGTGTTTAAAAGATGCCTTAACTGGAAGCATCTTTTAAATCTTGCGCAAAATAGCCCTGCTGTTGGTCCTCGTAAACAGGGGTATGTTCCTTATAAATCGGACTGGGCTTAACCTGCTGCTGTACTTTGCGATCTTCACGCCACAGCAAAGCCACTATAGCAACTGCCAACATTGCTATACCTAAGATATAACCCAGTGTACTTGGCAGATTCAACCACCACATTAAGCATAAAGTCAGCGCCTCAATACACAATGCCACCAAGACCAACAATAAGTAACGTCGATCTGTGGTGCAAAAATACAGTACTACAGCGCTTGCCAATAACAGCATAATTATCATCATGACCTCCTCGACCAAGGTTGACACGTTGGTCTGGGGTCATTATGCGTAATTCAACGCTAAAAAAAATCTAAAAAAAGCATTGCTACGACACAATCTGTCGTCAAAAAAAATGCAACCAGAAGGCTGCATTTTTTACTCATTGTATCTAACTTAAAGGGCATGAATTTCTTGAGCATGAATGCCGAGTAAGTAAAGCACACCATCTAAGCCAACATTAGAAATGGCCTGTTGTGCAGTTTGGCGCACCAAAGGTTTCGCATGGTAAGCCACGCCTAAGCCTGCTAAGCCGAGCATTGGCAAGTCGTTGGCACCATCACCTACAGCCACAGTCTGCTCAAGGCTAAGGCCCATTTGTTCAGCAATTTTACCTAAGAATAATGCTTTACGTGCACCATCCATAATATCGCCTGTGACTTCACCAGTCACTCGGCCATCTTGAATATCTAAAACATTGGCATGTACTTCATCTAGGCCTAACTTGGCTTGTAGGTATTCAGCAAAATACTGGAAACCACCGGATAAGATTGCGGTACGATAACCCTTGGCTTTTAAAGTTGAAATTAAGTGTGCTGCGCCTTCATTAATAGTCAGGCGCTCAGCAATACTGGCCAGTACAGAAGCATCCATACCTTTTAATAATGCCACGCGCGCACGGAAGCTAGCTTGGAAATCAAGCTCGCCTTGCATAGCACGTTCTGTAATTTCAGCAACTTTTTCGCCTACATCTGCTTCTTTTGCCAATTCATCAATGACTTCTTGACCAATTAAGGTTGAATCCATATCAAAACAGATTAAACCACGGGGTTGGCAATACACTGCGCTGGTTTGCAAGGCAATATCAATCTGACGTTGCTGTGACAAAGCTAAGATGGCTTGACGGGTGAGTTGTGCATCTGCCAATTGACCAGTTAATGTCAATTGTACACACGCGCGTGCTGCTAGATTTTCTTGGGCTACAGATACAGGAAGACCCGTCAAACGGGCCTTATTTTTAATCGTTAAACCTTGTTCAGCAAGCAATTGAGAAACAGCGTCTACATCAGCAGTAGTTACTTCTGGTGCTAATACGGTGACAATATAGTGTGCGTTTTGTACTTCACTTAGCCACTGTTCAGAGGGGATTAGAGACATGGTTTTAAAGCTCACAGTTAGGTCTATTTCATGTGCTAGATTAGAATTTCTCATCACCAAGTGCTTGGTCATTCGATTTTCTAGAGCGACTATAATGCTTAAATTCAGTGATTTGTAAATAACAGTTTATCGAAGAGTAAGAATTTGTCAGTAATGAGCGGACAATCACTATCTGAATCGAGTAAACTGAGGCAGTTGGACGGACCCTAACAATGATAAAAGAATGATTTCTCGCATGAATTACTCGGGTCTAACAGACAACTGTTGTTACAATCATCATCGAAATTGAATCGAATTGCCTTGGAAGTTTACCTTGAATGCGCCTAGACAAGGGCTATTTGCTAGCCTACTCATTGTAAGTTTTGCCCTACACACCTTTCTATTGGTGTTAGCCACAACTCATCAGCTCAATGAAAACCGTGCCAATCAGGGTCAGCTGATGACCAGTCAATTGGTCACAGACAGCTTAACTGAGCTTGAACCTGCCAATACCGTATCATTGGCCTTGCTTGCTAATCGCTATGCAACCAATCCAAGTGTTGCTTCGATTCGTATTTTAGATGCTAATCAACAAGTTCTAGCCACAGGTGGTTTATCCAAAACCCGTGATGGTCAGGTTTTTGTACGCGATGCGCTACAAAATGAGAAGAAGGTCGGCAGCATTGAAATCACTTTAATTCAGCCAAGTATGGGCGAAATTTTACGTAATCAGTGGCTGGCGATTTTAGCTTCACTGCTGGTACATGCGCTGTTGTGGTTTATTTATCGTGCGATTGCGCGTCCAAGCCGCAAAGAGTATTTAGAGCGCATTAATAATGAAGCGCGCTTAAAACACGAATTGCAAAGCTTAAGCCAAGCCTTAGAGCAGGAAAAACATAATACAGCTTTAGCCCTAGCCCAAGTGAACAGCCAAACACCTAATAAAGCCAAATCCAAAGAAGTGCGTTCTTTAGCCCTAGATCATTCTGCTGTAGCGTTGAGTATTCAATTTTATGATCCAAAACAATTACTCAATTCGGTGAGCCCGACTGTTGCTGTACCCTATTTTAATTTATGCCAATTGTTTTTAAATAAAAGTATTGATTTGTGTTTACAACACTACAAGCTCAATAGCCCTGATATCACGCTTTTACAAAGTTTTAATGAACACGGCGCTGTGCTGAGTGTTTCTTCTGAGAAAATAGATGCAGTTAAATGCTTGGTGATGATTAGTAACGTGTTCCAGTTATTATCAGAAGTATTGTATAAGCGCTACCGTGAAGATAAACGCTTTGTGTTACAAACCCGTACTGCTTTGTCGACGGCAGTGGCATCTATGCATCTGTCAGCCCCACAAGCCGCAGAACGTTTGGTACAGCAATTGGTTGCCAAAGAAAGCGCCTTACAGTTGGCCAATGAATTACTAAAAGAATTGAGTGACCATTATGAATTAGTGGCACTGCCTAATCCAAGTAATGCCCTGACTCGTCATGCCTTTATGATTAGCGGCATGGATGCAGAAACTGCTCAAATTGCCCAAGATATTCGCAGCGAAATCTTAAAGAGCAAGCAGTCGAGTGGTGCTTAAATAAAAGGGATGCACTGCATCCCTTTTTTATATTCATGATTTAGTTGTGTTTGCGACTAGCCCAATAGGTGGCCAATGCCGGACCCGAAATATTGTGCCATAAGCTAAAAATAGCACTAGGTAGCGCAGTCATAGGGGAAGCAGCAAAATGTACAGCAGCCAGGGCTACACCCAAACCTGAATTTTGCATACCCACTTCAATTGCCACAGCTTTACTGTCAGCATAAGGTAGTTTTAATACACGACTGATCCAAAAACCAATTAAATAGCCCAAACCATTATGTAATATCACCACGCCTAAAATCAGTAAACCTGATTCCAAAATCTGTCCTTTACTCCCAGCAATAATCGCCGCCACAATTGCCACAATCGCCACTACAGAAATCAGCGGCATGGCGGGCATATAGTATTGAATCTTTTGTTTTAAAATTGCCCGCACCACCAATCCTAAAATAATCGGCAATAACACTACTTGTAAAATCGAAGTCAGCATTGACAGTGCGTTAATTTCAATCCACTGGCTTGCCAACAGATAAAAAATTGCAGGTGTGAGTAGTGGTGCTAATAAGGTCGAAACCGAAGTACAAGCCACCGACAGCGCAGTATTACCCTTGGCCATATAAGTAATCACATTTGAGGCTGTCCCGCCTGGACAACACCCTACCAAGATCACGCCAATGGCAATTTCTGGCGGCAAGCTAAAGAGCTTACAGAGAAGGAATGCCAAACCTGGCATGATTATAAATTGAGCAGCCACTCCAATTGCCACCGCTTTGGGATTTTGCAACACGCTTTTAAAGTCATCTAGCGTCATGGTCATGCCCATACCAAACATAATGATACCGAGCATCCATGGAATATAGCTTTTGAGCCAGATAAAGCTATTGGGACTGAGCATGGCTAGCCCCGCAAATAACAACACCCAAAGTGCAAAGCTTTTTTGCACTATATTAGAAAATCTTAAAAATCCATTCATAGCTGTTGACCTAGGCTCAATTGACTCGCCACGTCAGCAGCTTGAATACGCTTTACTCCAGCGTGCTGCATCGCTTGCCATGCCTGTTGTAATGAACCGTTTAAATCAATCGCTTGGCAAGCATCTTCAATCACATATGTGTTAAAACCTAACTCCGCACTATCTATAGCGCTCCAAGCTACACAAAAATCTGTGGCAATTCCAACTACAAATACCTGCTCAATTCCTCGCTCTTTTAAGTAACTGGCAAGGCCCGTTTTAGTTTGACGATCTGCCTCTTGAAAAGCAGAGTAGCTATCAATCTGCGCATTAAATCCTTTACGGATAATCAACTGAGCATGTTGAATATTGAGATCGGGATGCAACTCTGCATCGTGTGTGCCTTGTACGCAGTGACTCGGCCATAACACTTGAGTGCCATAATCTAACTCAATGTGTTGATAGGCTTGCTTACCCGCATGATTTTCGGCAAAAGAGATATGATTGTGCGGATGCCAATCTTGGGTCAGCACCACATTGCTAAATTGCTGGGCCAGTTGATTAATGATCGGAATAATGTGATCGGCTTGCGCCACAGCTAAGTTGCCACCCGGAGTAAAGCCATTTTGTACATCGACAACCAACAATACGCTGTTGTGGTTCATGTCAGATCCCTTGCAATTGATGTTTGCCAAAATGTAGCTGATCTAAGGGTAAACACGCTATCAATTTTTTAGGCAAAAAAATAGCCCACATCGCTGTGAGCTATATCAAGGTTGAAAGCTTTTAAACTTTTGCTGAAACCTGTTGCGGTTGCATGCGTTTAACTAAGATCAACATAAAGATCGCTGAAATCACGATACATGGAATAGCGGCTGAGATAACACCCGCTGCACCAAAACCTGCTACCAATAATTGCCCCGCAATTGCAGGCCCAAGCATTGCGCCAACACGACCTACTGCAGAAGCTACACCCACACCTGTAGCACGTACTTCAGTTGGGTAAACGATACCACCAAAAGCGTACAATACACCTTGGCAACCAATCACAAACGCGCCAACCAAGGCAGAAGCTAAATACATTTGCGTTAAAGCATTGGCTGCATTTAGCGCAAATAAACCCGCTAAAATACCGCCGTACATCAGTAAAATTACGTAGGCTTTTTTCCAACGATCAGTCAGCATACCTAAGATAATAGTACCAATCGTTGCACTAACCATGAAGTAGAACTGTGCTGTAGCACCTTCTTGACGAGTAAAGCCAAGCTCAGTAAACAGTGATGGCAACCAGCTTAGCATGATGTAAACCACCATCAGGGTAAAGAAGTAGCTCACCCAAATTAAGCAGGTACGTAAACGGTTTTCAGTATTAAATAAATCTTTAAAAGATGCTTGTGGCTGCGCTTGAGTGGCAGTTTTGTCTTGCGCTTTTAAGAATTCTTTAGATTCAGGTAATAACCACATCATGATTGGAATCACAATAATCGGTAATAAACCACCCAAATAGAAAATGTTTTTCCAGTCTGAACCAAACTCTGTAGTTGCAATTAGAGACAAGATGGCTGCACCTACTGGCATACCGCAGTACATCAAACCTACCGCACGACCACGATTTTGTGGCGTTACCGCTTCAGATGCTAGCGTAATCAGAATTGGCATTGCTGCACCTAAACCTGCACCCGCTAAGAAACGCACGGCCAATAAGCTGTTAAAGCTATTTACCCACACTGTGCAGAGCGTAAATACAGCAAAGATTGCAGTCGATAGAATTAAAACCTTTTTACGTCCAATCCGATCTGCAAGTCGACCACCGACTAGTGCGCCGGGCAGTAGACCCAAAATCCCTGCACTAAAAAATACACCGAGTTGAGAGCTATTCAAGCCAAAGCTTTCGCGAATTCCTGCTGCAGCAATACCTGCAGCCTGAATATCTAGCCCTTCAATTACGGCAATAAGGAAACAAATCGCCACGGTAATCACCGCATGTTTGTTATCTGATCTTTGCATTGGATACTCCTTAATTGCAATCAGTGGCCAACTTACGTGCGCCATCATGGCGAAGACTGCAAGCGGATACGAGCTATCAATAAGTGTAAGATCCCAGCAAATTTATCTTGTATATTCACTCATTTATTGGAAATTTATCGTTTTTATGAATTTCTTATATAGTCTTAAAAGCAATTAATCTGGGCAAAAAATTAAGCAGCGATTCCAAGCAATTTAGTCTGTTTTGTTTAAGACAGCGCTATAGCTAGCTTAAATCTAAAAAAAGTTTAAGAGTTAAAATCAATTATTAAGAAAGATTAAACAGCGATTTAGGGTTTATTGATAAAGATCAATATATATATTTTTAATATCTATATTGATCTTTATTTCGTCTTAAAAACAGATTAAAATTGCCGCTACGCTGCTCCTAGCAAGCGTTACAGCTATTTTTGCCGTTATCATCAAGTAATAAATATTGTGAAAATCCCTAGTTTTTCCACAAAATTTGCTTTAATTTGATGGGGTCAAACAAGCACACTCTTTTAATTTGTAGAAAAACTCGTTTTTTCTTTCGCTTTAGACATTGTTTTTATCACCGATGAAAAAAGTATATTGTTCTTATGCGTTTCATCAGTCATAATTTAGCTAAGTAAGCCACTCGTTCAAAAAAGAACGTTGATTTACTTAGAAATCACAAATAAATCCATCCAAATTCATGTTTTTCTAACCGTACTCGGATGGACAAATAGGATATTTTTGCAAATGACTCAGCAAGCACAGACCATTCAGGGTTCAATTGTCGCAATCGTCACCCCTATGTTTGAAGATGGCAGCGTAGATTGGAAGGGTCTTGAGAAGCTCGTTGAGTGGCACATTGAACAAGGTACCAATAGTATCGTTGCAGTGGGTACAACGGGCGAAGCCTCTACGCTTAGCATGGCGGAACACACACAAGTGATCAAAGAAATCATTCGTGTTGCCAATAAACGCATTCCTATTATTGCCGGCACTGGCGCCAATTCAACACACGAAGCGATTCAACTGACCAAAGAAGCCAAAGAGCTTGGTGCAGATGCCGCTTTACTGGTAACACCTTATTATAACAAACCAACCCAAGAAGGTTTATATCAACACTATAAGGCAGTTGCTGAAGCAGTTGACCTACCCCAAATTCTGTATAACGTGCCAGGTCGTACTGGAGTAGATATGCAGAATGACACAGTGATTCGTCTTGCTGATCTACCACAAATTGTGGGGATTAAAGACGCCACAGGTGATGTCGCTCGCGGTGCAGAATTAATCGCTGGTTTACAAGGTAAAAATATGACCGTGTACTCAGGTGATGATGCAACAGCGTATCAACTGTTTGAAAAAGGCGCTCGTGGTAATATTTCAGTGACTGCCAATATTGCCCCTCAAGCCATGAGTGAAATCTGCGCAGCAGCTTTAAATGGTGAACATGCACAGGCTGCAGCTTTAAATGCTAAAATTGCAAATCTTCACAATATTTTATTTTGTGAATCGAACCCAATTCCTGTGAAATGGGCACTTCATGAAATGGGTCTAGTAGAAGCAGGTATCCGTTTACCTCTTACACCACTAGCTCAAGCATATCGCGCACCACTTCGTGAAGCACTTAAAGAAGTGGGCCTCATTTAATAAGAGCAAATTATGATGCAATTACGTTTTGGTTTTATTCTTGCACTTTCTGCGATCAGCTTAACAGGCTGTAGTTCAGTTGCGATTAAAAATGGTTCATTAGACTATAAAGAAGCGACAGAGCTCAATGCCTTGCAATATCCTGAAGGTTCAATGGTACGACCTGCAACGCCGTTGTATCCTGCTCCAGCGGTAGACCCTTTAGCATTAGAGCATGCACCTGTACTGACCAATGCTAAAGGCAATCGCTTTGCCCTTCCTCGCCCACAGTCAGCGCAGCCTACCAACACAACAGTAACTGCAACTACACCACGCCCAAGCCCACTTGTTGATGGAAATCAAAATCCATTGCTTAAAATGGAAGGCGAAGCAAGCGAGATTTGGCAATATACCCTTGCCACTTTAAGCAGCCTTAACTATAGCGTGGTCAATCAAAGCAAAGACCGTTATGAAGTGAGTATTAAAGTCGATGGACAAACTTTGTTACTTAAACTCAGCTCTCTTGGTTCAACGCAAACACTGGCTGTGTTCAATGCCGATAGCAGTTTTGCCGATAAAGACGTTGCGGCTCAGTTGTTAACTCAAATTTACCAAAATTGGCCAGCCTAGTCGGATTGTCTAGGCTTTTTTTTTGCAAGTAAAAGGTTCCCCCTCATGTTAAAACAAACCTTGCTCTATACTGGTAAAGCTAAATCTGTTTATGAAACAGATAGTGCAGATCATTTAGTATTAGTCTTCCGCGATGATGCTTCGGCATTCAATGGTGAAAAGATTGAACAGCTCGCGCGTAAAGGTAAGGTGAACAACCGTTTTAACGCCTTTATCATGGAAAAACTTGCTGCTGCCGGCATTGAAACTCACTTTGAAAAACTTCTAACTCCAACTGAAGTTTTAGTGAAAAAGTTAGACATGATCCCTGTGGAATGTGTAATTCGTAACTATGCAGCAGGTTCTCTATGCCGTCGTTTAGGCGTAGAAGAAGGTAAAGAGTTAACTCCACCAACTTTCGAATTGTTCTTTAAAGACGATGCGCTTGGCGATCCAATGGTGAATGAATCACAAGCCATTGCATTGGGTTGGGCAACTGCAGAACAACTTGCACGCATGAAAGAACTGACTTATCAAGTCAATGAAGTACTTAAAGCATTATTTGCTGAAGGCAATATGCTACTTGTAGACTTTAAACTTGAATTTGGTGTGTTCCACGACCGTATTGTTCTTGGTGATGAATTCTCTCCAGACGGCTGCCGTTTATGGGACAAAGACACCAAGAAAAAATTAGATAAAGACCGTTTCCGTCAAGGCCTAGGCGGTGTGGTTGAAGCTTATGAAGAAGTTGCAACTCGTATTGGTATCGACTTATCTGACATCTAATTATTAAGTTTTACTAAAAAAACCGAAGCTTTGGCTTCGGTTTTTTTGATTATAAAAACACCGTTCCTGGCTGATAACCAACATACTTACCATATAAAATCGCAATCCATAAACAGATCACAAAAAGTAAAATTAAACGCGTTATCACACTAAAACAGGACATACCTGTGCGGTTCTTGGACATCCGTGTCACCTAAGTTTTCTATTGTTGTTGTTCTTCGCTCCAGCGGCGCTGTTGCAAACGCTCTGCTTCTACTTCACGTTTATTACGTGCTGATTGATATAACTTAGTGCCTTTTAACTCAGGCGGCAAATAGTCCTGTGTGACAAAATGTTCAGGGTAGTCATGCGGATATAAATAATTGATGCCATAACCTTCATCTTGCATCAGTTTGGTTGGTGCATTGCGCAAATGCAACGGCACAGCTAAGTTTGCAGTTTTTTCAGCTAACTCCATCGCACGATTAATCGCTAAATAGGTACTATTACTTTTCGCACTGGTGGCTAAATAGACCACAGTTTGGCCTAAAATAATTCTGGCTTCAGGCATACCAATGACCTGCACCGAACGGAAACACTCACCGGCCAATAACAATGCATTTGGATTAGAGTTACCAATATCTTCGGATGCGGCAATCAACATACGACGGGCAATAAACACAGGGTCTTCACCGCCTTTTAACATACGCGCAAGCCAATACAGACTCGCATCAGGATCACTCCCCCGAATCGACTTAATTAAGGCGGACACCAAATCGTAATGCTGCTCACCCGACTTATCATAACGGGCAATATTTTGCTGGGCGACGCGAATCACTACAGCATTATCAATTATATTTTCAACATCAGGCTCAAAAGTGCTAGCAATCAAATCCAGTAAATTTAATGCCTTACGTGCATCACCTGCAGCAAATTGAATCAGGGCATCCAATTCCCCGATTTTAATCAAACGCTGTTTTAGAAACTCATCACAACGAATGGCATGACGTAACAAGTTTTCAATAGCTGTGTCATCTAAACTATTTAACCGGTATACCTGACAGCGCGACAATAATGCATTATTCACTTCAAAAGACGGATTTTCGGTAGTTGCACCAATTAAGGTAATCTTACCTTTTTCAACCGCGCCCAAAAGTGCATCTTGTTGTGACTTATTAAAACGATGAATCTCATCAATAAACACCACAGGAGTGCTTAAATCATTACTATCAGCAATGACTTCTCTTAATTCTTTAACCCCAGTATTTAGAGCAGATAAACTAATAAAAGGACGATCTACTGCTTGAGCCAACAACAAAGCAATGGTGGTTTTACCCACTCCGGGTGGGCCCCAAAAAATAATTGAAGGTAAATGCCCCTGATCAATCATTTGTCTTAGTGGCGCATGCTCAGCGAGTAAATGATCCTGTCCAATAATTTGCGACAAATCACGTGGTCTTAAGCGTTCAGGTAAAGGAATAATATGGTCAGACATAGCAATATTGTTGTAGTAGACTTAAGCTAAAGTCTACTATGTTAGCTCAATACATAGCTATAAATTACATTGCGCATAAATCAGATAAACACTTTAATTTTATGATCATAAAATAAGATTTTTTTTGTTAGCTATACGTAAAAAAGCAGCATACCAATATTTAGAATTTAACCATTTATTGTTATACTTTGGTCCATATTGTGATCAAATTTTTGCCATTTTTTAAGAGTGTAACCAACAAAAAAATGAAATCCTCGCTCACTAACAAGCGTGCTCTCTCTCCCTCTCAGGATTTCACAGCAAAGCCTCAAGCTTCTTTACATGTGTTACAAAATCAACTGCAGCGTATGTTACAAACCTTAGATTTAGTCCCGCAAATGCTTTGGATAAAAACTAAATCGCAAAAAAACTTTTGTAATCAAACACTTTACCAATATATAGGCCAAGACGTCGATCTGTTGTCTAATGATAATTGGGAAAATTTTGTTCATCCTGAGGATCAGCAAAATTTACGTTGCCTATGGCAGCAATCTCATCTCTTAGATCAAGATTTTGATTGTGAGTGCCGTATTCGCCATATTGAAAACTCTTATCAATGGTTTAAAATTCATGTGAAATTACACCCACATCAGGATTTAGAGTGGATCATTAGTTGTGATAATATTCATGAATATATCGTGCAAAAAGAACAACAACAACAGCAATTAATTGCTCAACAAAAATGCCTAGATAGTAGTGCTGATTGCATTAAGGTGCTTAGCCCAGATGGACGTTTAAATTATATCAATCGCTTTGGGCGTGAAGCTTTACTTATGCCCCATCAAGAAACATCTAATTTATCTTGGTTAAACCTTCTTGATCAAGAGATTCAGCCGCAAGCCAAAAGAGCCCTCTCTCAAGCACAAAAAGGTTATCAGGCACGTTTTTCCACTATAACGCAACGTTTTGGTCGTGCACCTTATTATTGGGATAATTTGCTCACGCCCATGCTCAATGAAGATGGTCAGGTGAAAGAAATATTATGTATTTCTCGTGATATGAGTCAGCAGACCTTGACTGAAAAACGTCTCGAAGATGCCTATACTTTTGATGATCTCACCAAGCTTTATAATCGTAGAGCATTTAATAGTTTATTAGAAAATACACTTAATCAAGCCCATATGAATGCCACTTCTGTGGGACTGATTATGTTGGATTTGGATTATTTTAAAAATTTAAATGACACACTTGGGCATTTGGCAGGTGATCATCTGCTTAAAGTGTTTGCATATCGCCTAAGAAAAGCTTTTCCCAAGCCTTTGATTGTATCTCGCTTTGGTAATGACGAATTTGCTCTGATTATTCCTGAATTGCCGTCTAAACAAGATTTAATTCATTATGCACAGCGCGCTGCAGCACAATTAGATGCCCCTATTTATTATGCAGGGCAATATATTAATGGTGGCATCAGTATTGGCTGTGCCAGCTATCCAGAAGATGCCAGTACTTTATGTCATTTAGTTCGTTGTGCGGATACCGCTTTAAATGATTTAAAGCAAAGTGGCCGTGGTGGTATTTTGCTATTTAATGAACATATGTTACATAGCTTACAACATACCGCACAGCAGCTTAATTTAGCACGTGAGATTTTACGTAATGACGCTATTGTGCCGTATTATCAACCCAAGGTGAATCTACACACAGGTAAAATCATTGGTTTTGAAGCACTCTTGCGCTGGCATGATGACAAACAATCTACGCATACCCCAGCACATATAGAAGAAGCATTTCAAGACTATGAGTTAGCCACACGCTTAAGCGAAACCATGCAGCGCAAAGTGTTTAGCGATGTAAAGCATTGTCTGCGTCATAATATTGCTTTACATCCTGTGGCTATTAATGCCGCGCCTGTTGAATTCTTACGCGATAATTATGCAGAATCACTTTTAAGTCGCCTAGCTGAATATGACATTGATCCACGCCTGATTGAAATTGAAATTACTGAGCAAAGCTTAGAAGTACGTGGCGCAGCTTATGTATTACGTGCTTTAGAACAGCTTAAACAGGTAGGGATTCGCATTGCACTAGATGACTTTGGTACCGGTCATTCATCGCTGACACGCTTAAAAGACTACCCCATTGATATTTTAAAAATTGATCGTAGTTTTATTGAAAAGATGCATGCCGATCCAGCTATTTTAGCCATTGTGAGTGCCATTGCTCAGCTTGGCCCAAAACTTAAAATTGAAATTTTAGCTGAAGGAATTGAAGCGCTTGAACATGTTAGCACCTTACAAGAGTGCCAATGTGCCACCGGACAAGGCTTCTATTTTTATAGACCGATGCCCATTCAAGACATTGAAAAAATAATGCGTGCTCCTTAGCGTACCCAACGCACAATATATTCATCAATCTCATCTTCATCTATATCAAGTTCTGAAATACAACGTCCAGCAACTGATTTACGCGCCTTAATGACATTATCACGCGAACCAGTTTTTAGATAATGCCAGCTAGGTAAAGGCTTATTTTCGTTTAAACGCCGATAAGCACAGCTACTCGGTAACCAATTGATGTGCTGTAATTTTTCAGGTGTTAATTGAATACAATCTGGCACATAGTTCAAACGATCTGCATAATCACTACAATGCCCTGTACTACAGTCGAGTAGTTTACACGCGACTTTGGTGTAGGCCACCTCATTGCTTTCTTCATCTTCTAATTTAATTAAGCAGCATAAACCACAGCCATCACACAGCGCTTCCCATTCAGCAGGATTTAGTTGCTCAAGGCTATAATTTTTCCAAAACTCTGGACGCAGTTGAGTGCTCATAGAAGTAAAAAATGAATAAAGTAGATGCTATTATAACAGTATCCCTTATAAAGTTATTGCTTTACATTGGCAGCAAATAAACTTGAAAAAGCCTGTAAATCGAACATTTAATCAACAAAAGCCTAACAATGCAGCCGGGTTTGCCTCTCTATACTAAATATCTGATAACAACAACATGAGGGAAAAAGATATGTTTCGTTGGGCGATTATTTTTGCCGTCATCGCTTTAATTGCCAGCTTGCTTGGCTTTGGTGGTGTTGCCGGTTTATCTAAAGATTTTGCCGTGATTCTATTGGTAGTAGCTGTAATTTTGGCTATTGTTGGTTTCTTTTCCCGCAAGGTCTAAGCAACAAAATCAGTATAAAAAAGAAGAAGCCTGCTTCTTCTTTTTTTTTGTGTAATGTTGTACAACTAAAGTTAAAGATATAGAAAAAAGGAAAACTTTCATGGCTTTAACGATCAAGACACGTGAGATTAACTATACTGCGCCAGATGGTAGCCAATTAATTGGTTATTTTGCCGCTCCAGAAAATGCGCAAAATGTTGCCGGTGTGTTAGTGGCACCAGAGTGGTGGGGACGCGATAGTTATACCGAACAACGCGCACGTGAATTGGCCGAGCAAGGTTATGCTGCTTTAGCCATTGATATGTATGGCGATAAAAAATCAACTACAGCAGCAAATCAAGCCAATGAATGGATGACACAAACCTTTGCTCAACCTAACACCATTGTGCAACGTGCAACTGCGGCACTCGACACTTTAGCCGCACAAGCTGAAGTCAATGCCGATAAAATTGGCGCAATTGGCTTTTGTTATGGCGGTAAAGTGGTGCTTGATTTAGCTCGCTCAGGTGCACCTGTACATGCTGTTGCTACGTTCCATGCTGCACTTGGTGCACAAAGCCCTGCCGAAGAAGGTCAAGTTCAAGCGGAAATTTTAGTCTTGCACGGCGAACTCGATAGCATGGTGACTTTAGATGATGTGGCAAAATTTAGAGCAGAAATGCACAATGCTAAAGTTGAGCATGAAGTGATTGTGTTTGAAGATGCCAAACATGGCTTTAGCAATCCGCAAGCAGATGAACGCGCCAAAGCCAATGGTGTCGATTTAGGCTATAACGCACAAGCTGAAGCTGAAAGTTTAGCTGCCATGTACGCTTTACTCGCTCGTCGTTTAGCTTAAAACCAACACCAATATAAGGAGAATCACCATGACAGATTGTATCTATTGCGACTTCGATGATTATGATGTGATTGCAAAAAATGACTTTGGGGTTGTTTTACCCGAGCCGAAACCTCTTTCACCAGGTCATTGTGTGATTATTCCATTACGCCATGTGTCATCCTTTTTTGAAGTAACAGACAAAGAGCGAAAGAGCTTAATGTCATTGTTAGAACTAGCGCGTAATGAATTGGTGTTACGTCATCAACCGGCTGGTTTTCATGTGGGTTTTAATGATGGTGCGGTCTTTGGGCAACAAGCTGAACATTTACATGTACATATTATTCCACGCTATCAAGGTAAACCTTTACAGCTTGATGAGCGATGGGGTATGAGTGCTTAAAGCAAACGTCTTAATCTGACGCAAACCAGATGATGCTTCGGCATCATCTTTTTTTATGCGATATACTTAGCGGCTATTTTTTAACTTGAGCCAGTATGAGTCAATTTAGTTTTTCTGATGCCTTATTAGCATGGTTTGATGTGCATGGCCGGCACGATTTGCCGTGGCAAGTGGCAGATGATCCCTACAAAGTTTGGGTATCAGAAATTATGTTGCAACAAACTCAAGTCAAAACAGTGTTGCAATATTTTGATCGCTTTATGAACCGCTTTCCAACTGTGCAAGACTTAGGCAGCGCCAGTTGGGATGATGTGGCACCCTACTGGGCAGGTTTAGGCTATTACGCACGGGCGCGTAATTTACATAAAGCTGCGGGCATTGTGGCCAGCCAAGGGCATTTCCCAAACAGTTTAGAAGAATGGATTGCTCTACCGGGTATTGGTCGTTCTACTGCTGGGGCGTTAATGTCACTCGGTTTACGTCAATATGGCGTGATTATGGATGGTAATGTAAAACGCGTTCTAGCTCGCTTTTTTGCCATTGAAGATGATTTATCCAAGCCGGTGCATGAACGTCAGATGTGGCAACTTGCTGAACAATTGTGCCCAACCACAAGAAATCATGATTATACTCAAGCAATTATGGATCTAGGTGCCACTGTATGTACACCTAAAAAACCGCTTTGTTTATATTGTCCAATGCAAGCGCATTGTCAGGCACATCAACAAGGCTTGGAACAACAGTTGCCATTTAAAAAAGCCAAGAAGCCAGTACCAGTTAAAGCAGCACAAGTCTTATTACTCAAAAATCAGCACCAGTGGTTATGGCAGCAACGTCCCAATACTGGTTTATGGGGTGGTTTATGGTGCTTGCCGATTATTGAACAGCCAGAGCAGTTTCAGCAGTTATGCCAATCTCTGGGTCTAAAAAAAGTCCTCAAGCGTACCGAAATTAGCCATAGCTTTACGCATTTCACTTGGCAACTTGAAGCAATATGTTTTGAAGTGGATGCTGATCAACACGAACATCTTTCTATTGAGTTAGGTGGTGATTGGTTTAAGCCGGAAACAGCCACTGAAATGGGTATTCCAACTGCAATGAAGAAATTGATTAATGCAGTAAATCTATGACATATTCAGAATAGACAAAATAATAATCAGGGAAGCGCTGTGCTATATAAAACCTTAGATATATTGGCTTTAAGTCTTTTATTTGCGGCTTGTAGTACTCGCCCGCCCACTCCTCCTGCAATACCTAATGACCCAGCGGCATACTTAAAAAATACGCCTTTGCCAAAAAAACTCCCTATTCCTGTTATGGGGGTGCAAATTGGGCAGCTACGTGATACATGGGGTGCTGCACGTGGCCAAGGACGTCGCCATGAAGGGATTGATATCATGGCACCTCGTGGCACAAAAGTGTTCAGTGCGACTGAAGGCGTAATTGCCGACTTACGTAATAACAATTTGGGTGGTAAAGTAATTTGGATATTGGGACCAAGTTCGAGTTGGCATTACTATGCTCATTTAGATGGACATCGTCGTGACTTAAAAGTTGGTGATTATGTTCGCCGTGGTGAACACATTGGTTTTGTAGGTAACACAGGCAATGCCAAAGATACTGCCCCACATTTGCATTACGGCATTTATCTAGACGCTAAAGGGCGTGGTGCGGTTAATCCATTTTTGTATTTACGTTAATTTTAGGAAGTTTTCATGTCAGAAGCGTTGATCAATCGTCTGGTAGAGTTTGCTGAGTCAGGCAATCAACAAAAAATTGTATTGCCAGGTCAAAGCTACCAAGGCTGGATCATGGAAATTAGCGACGAAGCATTACAAATTAGTACAGGTTTTGCCGAAAAAACCGGTAAAGATGTTTGGATTGACTTTAATGATTTAAAACATGCTCAGCTATGGTTTTGGGATAATCAACAAGATCAGTGGGTTGAGTTTAAACTCTAGTTGGCTCATTTGGGAGGAGCAACTATGTTAAAACGCTGTTCATGGTGCTCCACCGACCCCTTATATCAACATTATCATGACTTTGAATGGGGACATCCTGTCCATCAAGAACCACTGCTATTTGAAATGCTGTGTCTAGAAGGTCAACAAGCGGGACTTTCATGGCTTACTGTTCTTAAAAAACGTAGCAGCTATCGACAGCATTTTTTTCAATATCCTATTGCTTATATTGCCAATATCTCAGATCAAGAATTAGCGATTAAATCACAAGATCCAAATTTAATTCGTCATTTGGCCAAGCTGACGGCTATTCGTGATAATGCCATTGCATGGCAAGCGATGTCCAAAAAAGGCTTTTTTTTACCTGAGTGGTTATGGCAGTTTTCGGCTGAACACACGACTCATCAGTCAGTCAATCCCAAGCAAGCTGTCGTCACGCAAACGCAAGCCAGCGTTGCAATGTCAAACGCATTAAAGCGCCATGGGTTTAAATTTATTGGCCCGACTATTTGTTATGCTTTTATGCAGGCGGTAGGGATGGTAAATGACCATGACGACGACTGTCACTTTAAATATCCGTCACGGCACCCATCTAGCTAATTGTTTGATTTCAAAATAATATGTATAAAAAATGTGTTTAAATTTCAGAACCTTCTAGCTTATTTAATTTGATCAGCATATATTTAATGCTATTGTTCAATCAGTAAACCTGTTTAGGTTACGTTATAAAAATACGCTGATTAAGGCGTATTGATCTTGAGAATTTTTGAGAAAACTTATGAGTAAAGCCTTACCCATCGCTGTTGCAGTGCTTTTAGGCGGTGCTGCTCTAGTACCTGTTTACTATGCATCACAAAATCCAGCGACTTTAAGCGCTAAAGCCGACCCTAATGCTAAACCGATTGCTAAAATTAGCTACGCTTTAGGTTATGAAGTTGCCCATCAAACTCCACCTGAGTTGGATGTAAATAGCTTTGTTGCAGGTATTCGTGATGGTCATGCCCGTACTCAACCGGCATACACAGAAGAACAATTACAACAAGCCTACGAGCAATTCCAAAAAGAGATGCAAGAACAGCAAGCGGCTGCGTCAACTGAAGCAAAAACATCAAGCGATGCGTTCTTAACTGAAAATAAAACCAAGCCAGGCGTACAAACCACAGCTTCAGGTTTACAGTACAAAATTACCCAAGAAGGTACAGGTAAATCACCTACTGCCAACTCTGTGGTGAAGGTACATTACACGGGTAAATTGGTCGACGGTACAGTATTTGACAGCTCAGTTGAACGTGGCGAGCCGATTGAATTCCCGCTTAATCAAGTGATTGCAGGCTGGACTGAAGGTCTACAATTAATGAAAGAAGGTTCTAAAGCCACGCTTTATATTCCAAGTAACTTAGGTTATGGCGAGCAAGGTGCTTCAGGCATGATTCCGCCAAACAGTACCCTAATTTTTGATGTTGAACTGATTGAAGTGAAATAGTTCAATTGAACATCTTAAGGAGAGCCTAGCGCTCTCCTTAATTTATTTAGAGATAAAACAATGAAAAAAATCTTATCCATAGCTTTGCTCAGCGCTGTTGTGAGCATCCCTAGCTTTGCCGCTGATATTAGTCCTAAAAGTAGCTTAGAAAAACAAGTTGGTTATAGTCTTGGCTATAACATGGCCAGCAATAATGGCGACGTATTTAAAGACGTTGATATTGACGCCTTTTTAAATGGTTTTAAAGCTGCCATTGCCGGTAAAAAACCAAGTTTAACCCCAGCCGAAATGGGAACAGCATTAAGCCAATATCGCCAGCAAACAGAAAGTAAAGCTTTGGTCGAATTCCAACAGCAAGCTGCCAAAAATTTACAAGCGGGACAAAACTTCCTTGCGCAAAATGCCAAAGCAGCCCATGTGAAAGTCACCCAATCCGGTTTACAGTATCAAGTCCTGAAAAGTGCTCAGGGTCAAAAGCCTAAAGCATCATCGACTGTACGCGTACATTATGAAGGTCGCTTACTCGATAACACCATTTTTGACAGCTCTATTGCCCGTCAACAGCCAGCCGAGTTTAAGCTTTCACAGGTCATTCCTGGTTGGACTGAAGGCGTACAACTCATGCCAGTGGGCAGTCAATATCGCTTCTTTATTCCGGCCAAACTTGCCTATGGCGATATTGGTTCAGGCGATGTGATTGGACCCAACAGTACTTTAATTTTTGATATTGAATTACTGGAAATTTTAGATTAAAAAAAAGACCGCCTCAGCGGTCTTTTTAGTTTATGGACGTAAGTGGCGTGGACGTACCCCACTGATCAATAAGCCTGCAGCATAGGCTATAGCACCTACTGCACATAGAATAATCACTTGCACAACACGCAGCCATTCCGATACATCACCGTTATACCAAGTTAGGGCATAGCTCAGCGCTAAAATCATCGCGATATTGGCAATCACAAATTGCAGGGTTAATTTTTTCCAATGTGCACCAAAGCGGAAAATATCGCGCTTATGTAAAAAGAAATACAATAAACCGGCATTGACTAAAGCCGAACCTGAAGAAGCTAAGGCTAAAGCCATATGCTCTTCTTGCCAGCCCATAAACTTAAATAAGCCAATAAATACCACGTTTAATACCGCGTTGGTAGCCACCGTAATTAGACCTACACGTACTGGCGTTTTGGTATCTTGCTGCGCATAAAAACCTGGTGCAAAAACTTTAATTAACATAAATGACAGTACACCTGCGCTCATACATTGCAGCGCCAAAGCAGTCATTTGGGTATCTTGTAAAGTAAATTGCCCGCGCTGGAATAAGGTTTGAATAATTGGCGTTGACAGCATAAATAAAGCAATACTGGCCGGTACACCAGCAAGCACAATAATTTTCGCAGCCCAATCCATCATGTTGCGGTATTTGGTTTGGTCTTGCTCGGCATGACGCGCAGATAAAGCCGGTAAAATCACCGTACCAATCGCAACACCAATTAAACCTAGGGGTAACTCCGTCATACGCTCAGCACTATATAACCAAGACACTGAACCATCTTGCATAAATGATGCCCAAATCGAATTCAGCAACAAGTTAATTTGGGTGACAGATACACCAAACAATGCTGGCAGCATGAGTTTTAAAATGCGTTCAACACCTTCATGTTTAAAGTCAATTTTAGGTGGAATAAGTAATTTTTTACGCCATAGTTCCGGAATTTGTAGCGCAAGTTGCAAAAAGCCCGCCACAATCACGGCCCAACCGAGTGCCATAATTGGGGTTGCCATATAGGGGGTGAGCCAAAGCGCGCCGGCAATCATAGACAAATTCAGCAGCACCGGTGCAAAAGCAGGCGTGGTAAATGAGCCATAACTATTTAAGATACTGCTGGCAAATGCGGTTAATGACATAAACAGTAAATAGGGAATCGTCAGGCGGAACATATCCGTCGCTAGCGCAAATTTAGCAGGATCGTCATGGAAACCCGGTGCATAGACATACATAATCGCAGGTGCTGCCACCATGGCAAAAATCGTCAGCAAACTCATGACCGAGGCTAAGCAACCAAACACTCGGCTAATTAAAATTTGTACTTCGGCATGGGTACGCGTAGTTTTATATTCAGTTAAAACCGGAATAAAGGCCTGTGAAAATGCCCCTTCGGCAAATAAACGTCGAAAAAAGTTAGGAATTCGAAAGGCAATAACAAAGGTGTCAAAATCTTTGCCTGCACCAAATACACCCAGCAATACCACATCACGGACTAGACCCATCACCCGCGACAACATGGTCATTGCACTAACAATAAAGGTCGATCGCCACAGCGCCATCGGAACCACCTAGTGATAAAATTGAAAGGCTATTGTAAAGAAACTCATGCTCAAATTGCATGGTTAAAATCAGTCATTCACAGCCAATTCATTGGTTACTTGATTGGCTAATAACTCGCGAAACTTATGCCACTCAAAATATGGTCCTGGATCGGTTTTACGTTTTGGGGCAATATCTGAATGTCCTGCGATATGCGGGCCAATTTTTGGGTAGGCTAACCGAATAGCATGGCTGACTTGAGCTAAGATCTGATATTGCGCCTCAGTAAAGGCTTGATCATCCGAACCTTCAAGCTCAATGCCAATTGAATAATCATTACATTCTGCTTTGGCCAAATAACTAGAACGCCCTGCATGCCACGCACGATCATTAAAATTAACAAATTGTAGTACTTCACCTGTACGCAAAATCAATAAATGCGCTGAAACCTGCATACCTTCAATGCTTTGAAAATAGGGATGCACTGACCAATCTAATTTGTTTTGGAAGAATTGTTCAATATAGCCCCCACCAAATTGGGAGGGCGGCAAGCTAATATTATGAATCACCAACAACTGAATTTCAGTGCCTTCAGGGCGTTGATTATAATTCGGTGAAGGAACTTGCCGTGCGCCTACGAGCTGACCATGTTGCACAGCAAAACTGACAGCTTGTGACATATAAAGTCCTTTAAAGCCAAATCAAGAAAAGAAAATCTGTGCTCATGCTAAAACTTTCTGACTTAAATCTCAAACATGACAAAGAAATTGTACAAAAAATCATTCATTTTCAGTGAAGAGTGCTAATATAAGCCGCAATTTTTGATAGACGTTATAAGATACGGAACTTCGCATGAGCATCTCTCAATCTTTGTTACGACAAGCGATTCAAGTCAACATTCAGCAAGCCTTACAAGAAGATATTGGTGGTGGCGATATTACTGCGCTTCTAACGCCTGAAGCTGAACAAGCTACAGCAACAATTATTAGCCGTGAAGACATGATTCTTGCTGGTCGCCCTTGGGTAGATGCTTTAATCCAAGCCTACGATGCCAATGTACAAGTGACATGGCTGAAACAAGAAGGCGAAAAAGTTGCAGCCAATGAGGTATTTTTAACCTTAGCCGGCTCTGCGCGTAGCTTACTCACGGTTGAACGCCCTGCGCTGAATTTTGTACAAACCTTATCTGCTGTAGCGACCAAAACTGCGCATTATGTCAAACAGCTCGATGGCTTAAATACTAAATTACTCGATACCCGCAAAACCTTACCAGGTTTACGAATTGCGCAAAAATATGCTGTGGCGATTGGCGGTGGTCAAAACCACCGTTTAGGTTTATTTGATGCCTTTTTGATTAAAGAAAATCACATTATGGCAGCCGGTGGTATTACAGAGGCGATTGCTCAAGCGCATCAAATTGCACCAGGCAAATTAGTAGAAGTCGAAGTTGAAACTTGGGACGAACTCAATCAAGCCCTTGCTGCGCAAGCAGATATTGTCATGTTAGACAACTTTAGTCAGCAACAAATGATTGATGCCGTTAAACATGTTAATGGTCGTTGTAAGCTAGAAGCTTCGGGCAATATCACCATTGAAAATTTACGTGAAGTTGCCAGTACAGGCGTAGATTATATTTCGATGGGTGTACTGACCAAAGATGTCAAAGCCATTGATCTATCTATGCGTTTTAATGCATAAAAACGTATTGTAATCAAAAGGGTGCTCTCAGCACCCTTTTTTTAATCGTCATCGTCGTCATCACGATCTCGATCTTTCCGATCACCATCACGGCGATCGTCATCATCGTCATCATCACGGTCGTGGTCCTGACGATCATTTAAGCTACTGGTGCGCTCATCATCGCGATCCTCACTGCGATCCATGCAAGCAGTCATACTAAATGCCAAAGCTATGGCCATTAAAGCAATTAAAATGGTTTTCATATGCGTGACTATTTATTGTGATTTAACTTTATTAGAGCAGATTTTTTAAAAATGCTAAGCATAAATATGTAAAAAAACGCATCCGAAGATGCGTTTTAAAAGATTTAAGCTATCGGCTTAACTTACCAGCCTAAAGCCTGCTGTTGTTTTTTCACTAGCTCTTGAATACCTTTTTCAGCCATTTCTAACATGGCATTCGATTGAGCACGTGTAAAGGGTTTTTCTTCTGCTGTACCTTGAATTTCAATAAATTCACCAGCTTGCGTCATGACTACGTTTAAATCTGTTTGACAGTTTGAATCTTCTTCATAGCAAAGATCAAGCAACACTTCATCTTGGTAAATACCGACAGAAATTGCCGCAACTAAACCTTTTAGTGGATCTTGTTTAATGCGTTTTTTCTCAAGCAAGACATTCATTGCATCAATTAAAGCCACTGCAGCACCGGTAATTGATGCCGTACGTGTACCACCATCAGCCTGAATTACGTCACAATCGATGGTAATCGTATGTTCACCTAGCTTTTTAAGATCAACCATGGCGCGTAAGCTACGACCAATCAGACGTTGAATCTCTTGAGTACGACCACTTTGTTTACCACGTGCTGCTTCACGGTCACTACGCGTGTGGGTTGAACGTGGCAACATACCGTATTCAGCTGTTACCCAGCCTTGTCCCTGACCTTTTAAGAAGCGTGGTACTGAATTATCAATACTTGCAGTACACAGGACTTTTGTATGACCAAATTCAACCAATACTGAACCTTCCGCGTAACGTGTATAGTTACGGGTAATTTTAACGTCACGTAATTGATCTGCTGTTCGTTGGTCGATACGCATCATAGAAGCTGTCCTAAGGATAAAAATTTAGCGCTTAAGTATAACAGATTAAAACTGCCGGTTTGTGATGCAAAATATTTCCAGTTTTTTGCTAGACTAAGCTTAAATTTTGTAGAGTTAAGTGGATGCCTATTCGTGACGAGCAAAAACAACAAACGCATCAAGCTTTAATTAATGCCGTTTTGAGCTTGAGCGAACGCGGTCGTACTTTCAGTAGTATGAGCTTGCGCGAAATCACAGGTGAGGTGAATTTAGCACCCGCCACTTTTTATCGTCATTTTCAAAATATGGATCAACTGGGTCTAGAGCTAATCGATCATTTGGCGATTTACTTGAAGGGAAGTTTTAGTCAGATCTATAAGCTGGCTTTACAAAATCCACATGAGCATCAAGCACGTCTCGACTTATTATTAGAAACAGTGAAACAGCGTCCTGCCTATTGGTCTTTTTTTATTCATGAACGTAGTAGTGGCTCTGTGGTTATTCGTAAAGCACTGCAACGTGAAGTGGTATTTTTAGTTGAATACACCGCAAGTACTATGCAACAAATGCAAGATTTCAAACATATTCAGGACAGTAAAAATTTAAACATCTTTGCTGAAATGTTTATTCATTTGAGTTTTTGCTGGGCCATGCAATGGCTTGATCTTAGTTATGAAGAAGATACCCCCGAGCGAGACCTTGCCGAACAAGCCTTTAGAGAAAAAGCCTTATTACAGCTTCAATTGCTTTATAGTGGTATTCAAAATTGGCAATAAAAAGCTACCTTAAGGTAGCTTTTTTTAGCGCTTGGCTTTATTTGGCTTTACGTTCTTTTTCAATTAAGTAATTCACCACTTGAACTACTTTACCATCATCACCTTGGACAATGTATTTACCATTCACCACTACCGCTGGTACACCAGTTAACTGGTAATGTTTGGCCAATTGATTGGCTTTGCTCACCTTAGCAGTAATTGGGAATGAGTTATACAAGCTGTTAAACTTCGCTTCAGGCACGCCATATTTAACAAAGAATTGTGCTTGAGACTTTTGGTCAAAAATCTGTTGACCTTTATCATGAATCGCATGGAATAAAGGCAAATGAATTTTACGACGAATTTGCAGTGCTTCTGCGACATAATAACCGCGCGCATTTTGCTCCCATACTGGGTTCATGGCTGCTGGTGTACGCACAAAGTTCACATCTTTGGGTAATTTACGTAACCAAGCTTGCATATGTGGTTCTAAGGTAAAGCAGTGACCACAGCCATACCAGAAGAATTCACGAACTTCGATTTTACCTTTTACATCGACTACGCCCGGATTTGGCACGACTGTATAGTCTTTCCCCGCGACAAAATTAGCAGCCATTGCACTGCCTGAAATGGCAAACATTGCTGTAGCAATACTGCCTAAAATAAATTTTTTCATTGAGTTATTTATCCTCGAAATAATTCTGCTTAGTTTATGCAAATACTATAAAACAATTATGCAAATTTAGTTTTGATTGTGTGAAGTTTTTTAGTGCTTTTATCGCTTTTTTCCAAATAGTCGCTACACTAGATTGTTTAAATTATAAAGACTTAAATTGAGGTGGCACCCATGTCGCAACTGAATGTTGACCCGCAAGAAATTGCTAAATTTGAAGCATTCGCAGCTATATGGTGGGATCAGCATTCTGAGTTCCGCCCGCTGCATATGATTAACCCATTACGTCTCAATTGGATTGATGAACACTCAGGCGGTTTAAGTGGCAAAAAAGTGCTCGATGTTGGCTGTGGTGGCGGTATTTTGGCGGAAAGCATGGCGCGTCGTGGCGCTAATGTATTAGGTATTGATATGGGTGAAGCACCACTAAATGTGGCGCGTTTACATGCCGAACAGGAAAATGTCAGCAATATTGAATATCGCCAAGTACCGGTAGAACAACTGGCTGAAGAGCAAGCTGGTCAATATGACGTGGTTACATGTATGGAAATGCTAGAACATGTTCCAGATCCAGCATCCATTATTTTAGCTTGTCAAAAATTGGTTAAGCCGGGCGGTCATGTGTTCTTCTCAACCATCAACCGTAATCCAAAATCGTATTTATTTGCCATTATTGGTGCTGAATATATTTTACGTATGCTGGCGAAAGGCACACATGATTACAGTAAATTTATTAAGCCCTCAGAACTGGCACGTGACATTCGAGCTGCCAATTTGAAACTTAAAGATATGACTGGTTTGCATTATAACCCACTGACCAAAAACTATTGGTTAGCATCGAATGTAGATGTGAACTATATGGTGTATACGGTAAAAGAAGAAGCCTAAATGAAAGCGGTTTTATTTGATTTAGACGGTACTTTGATTGATACCGCAGCCGACTTTATTCGTATTATTCAAGCGATGTGCCGTGAAAAAGGCTGCGAGATTGTCGCTGGCGATTTAATTCGCACTCAAGTTTCTGAAGGCGCACGCGCGATGGTGAAGTTGGTTTATCCAGAGCTTGACGTGACTGATGAAGTATTTTTGGCACATCGGCAGCGTTTTTTAGACATTTATGGCGCTGATATTGCTATAGATACTGACCTATTTGAGGGCATGTATCCGCTGTTAGAGGAGTTAGAAGCGGCACAAATTCCTTGGGGGATTGTCACCAATAAACCTCGTTGGTTAAGTGAAGCTCTACTCAAAGCCTTAAATCTGACTGCGCGTTGCAGTGTATTGGTCTGTCCTGAAGATGTAAGCAATACCAAACCTGATCCGGAACCGATGTATTTAGCTGCCAAGCAGATTGCGATTGCGCCTGAAGAGTGTATCTATGTCGGTGATCATCCGCGTGATATTGATGCAGGACGTGCGGCCCAGATGTACACCATTTTAGCAGCTTATGGCTATTTACCATTGGCGCACAAAGATGACTTAACAGCTTGGCAAGCAGACTGTATAGTGAACAATGTTGCTGAATTACAGCAACAGATCCGCCAATTGGTGTTAACAACGCATACTTAATAATAGATTGATAATAAATAGCTCGGAGGTGTTGCCATGAAATATTCAGAGTATCAGCCGCGTCCAGATTTACTCAAAGACCGCATTATTTTAATTACCGGTGCGGGTGATGGAATTGGCCGCGCGGCAGCTTTAAGTTATGCCTTACACGGCGCAACGGTGGTATTACATGGTCGCACCCTCAATAAATTAGAAGTCATTTATGATGAAATTGAAAGCTTAGGTGCACCGCAGCCAGCGATTTTACCTTTGCAATTATCAAGTGCTTCACCGCGAGATTACGAACTGCTTTACGATACACTCGAACAACAGTTTGGGCGCTTAGATGGTATTTTGCATAATGCAGGTATTTTAGGTGAACGTACTGAACTTGCTAACTACCCAATTGAAGCATGGGATGATGTGATGGCAGTCAATTTACGTGCGCCATTTTTACTGACCCAAGAACTTTTGCCATTACTAGAACGTTCGAATAATGCTTCGGTGGTATTTGCCAGTTCTGGTGTAGGGCGTGAAGCACGTGAGCGTTGGGGTGCGTACTCAGTATCAAAAATTGCCATTGAAGCCGTCAATCAACTGTTTGCTAAAGAAAATAGCTATCCAAATGTGCGCTTTAACTGTATTAATCCGGGCGCAACGCGTACAGCTATGCGTGCCAAAGCCTATCCAGATGAAGACCCAAAAACTTTAGCCACCCCTGAATCGATTATGCCCGCTTATTTGTATTTAATGGGTGAAGATAGTCTGCATTTAAATGGCGCCAGTATTGATGCACAGGACTAAGTATCAGATAAAATTTAAACAAATCTATGTCTTATGCATTGTATTTCAGACAATTTACACCATACTTAAAGGCTAAATTTACACGTTGAGATCGATATGTCTGACTTTAGTAATATTACAGTCACTCCCTTAGATGACGGTATGGTGTCTCTTTTAATTGATGGCCAGCCTATTTCAGAAAAATATGGCATTAAGTTTGAAGCCAGCATTGTCGATGAATTACACGCTTTAGAAAATGGACAAAATATGAAACTGTTCGATCAGTTTATATTTTCACATACTGATTTAAACTTTGAGCATATCTATAAATATATTACCCATATTGTGAAGCAAGATGAGGCTTATAACGTTGCTAAAAACTTTACTTATATCATTAAAATTGACGGTCAACCTGAGATTGAACATGTGATTACTAAGCAAGGTCAACCCATGACTGAAGCTGATGTATCTGAATTTATCAACGCGCATATTCAAAAATCACTGACTGAATATACTGACCTCAAATATGCTTACTAAGCAAATTTGCTTTTAAAAGACCGTACGCGGTCTTTTTTTAACACCCATTAATCGTTTTATTAAATAGTTTTTATAAAAATATTCGGTTTTTCAAATTAAAACTTACATTCTATAGTGCATGGCATTGCAAGACATAAACAACAGATAGGACATTCACATGGCTGATCTAAAACGTAAAATCGAAACAATTCGTTCAATTGAAAATTTACAATTATCTCAGCACCTAATTTCTGCCTTAGATGACCAAATTCAAGCAGAAGATGTATTTAGCGCGGTTTATTCATTGCAATCGCTTAGTGAGCACTGGAACTAAGCTCAGCTTCTAATGGCCTCCACTGTGAGGCCATTTTTTATGTAAGTTTTGCAATCGACTACTAAAACAACAATTTTTACCGCATAATATCCTGAGTTTCTCTATTTTATTTAACTAACTCATCTGTATTCTTCACAGTTTCTCTGCATTTTTTGCGTAGAGTAAGCAGCATTGAAAAAGATTTTAAATGAGGGTTCAAAACATGAAAAAGATATTGGCTGGTATCGCCATCTCTTTCAGTGCATTGATGGCAAGCAGTGCACTCACTGCTGCTCCTCAATTTGACACCGAATCCTATGCTGAAACACCTCAAACACAAATGAAAAAAATGCGTGAAAAGCGTGATGTTCATGAGCCTGAACATCGTTCCCGCGAACAACGCGGTATGAAACGTTTACAACATATGAAATGGCAAACAGGTTATGTCATGCCACAACATTATCGTAGTGATGGTTATAAGGTTGAATATAAAGATAATAATCTACCTAAACCCGCACGTAATCAGCAGTGGTACAAAATTAATAATCACTATATTTTGCTCAATGCAGACACCAATAGTATTGTCAAAATTCAGTAAAATTGCGCTTAAATAGCATCAGCCTAAATTGTACATTTAGGCTTTTTTTATGCGTGTTTTTATTACACTGTTACAGTTCTTCTTTTTTTCTCCACATATTTCACATTTCACCTAAATTTCCCACATCGTTTATCTAGTTTTTTGCTCTAAATTGAACTCATCGGAATACAACCTCATAGATTTTTGGTGAAAGCAATGAAAAAACTTCTAACAACAGTTGCTCTATCATTAGGCGCTTTAATGGCAACTTCAGCAGCAATGGCAGGTCCAAGCCCTGATCATCGTTTTGATCCACGCAAAGCACCACCCCCTGCACATGTGGTAAAACATGGTCCGCAGTTTAAGCATACGCCACCGCCTATGCATGCGAAATACAAAGATGATCGCCGTTTTAATGACAAGCGTCATTTTAATCAGAGCAACTTCCGTGTTGGTCAAACCCTACCACGTGCTTATGACTCAAAACGCTTTGAAGTGAGCTCCCGTGATGCGCGTGGCTTAGCCAAAGCTGGCAGAAATCAGCAATGGTACAAGGTAAATGGTGACTACTTATTAGTCAATGAAAAGAATAATCGTATTCTGCGCGTAATCTAAACTAGATCTCATCTCTCAAGCCTGAACTCAACACCTGAGCCCCCTACTCAGGTGTTTTTTGTTGTGTGAATCCATTAAAATAATTCATTGCGATTTTTACGAGCTCATTATGTCGAACCCTGCGTCTGATCCAACACCAAGTACCACATTGCAATATGTGCATTGGTTTCGTCATTCGGCGCCGTATATTAATGCGCACCGTGGCAAAACATTTGTTTTAATGTTTGATGGCGAAGCCGTTCAGCATGATAATTTTCAGCATATTATTCATGATATTGCCCTATTGCATTCCCTAGGTATTCGCTTAATTTTGGTGTATGGCGCACGTCCACAAATCAATCATCAGTTAAATTTAGCCAATATTGAAACCCCCTTTTATAAACAACGTCGTATTACCACACGTGACTCTTTAAATGCAGTTATGGGTGCAGTCGGTTCGATTCGTTTGCAAATTGAAGCTTTACTTTCTATGGGCTTGGCTAACTCGCCAATGTATGGTGCGCGAATTGATGTGGTATCGGGTAATTTCGTGACCGCTAAACCTTATGGTATTCATGACGGTATTGATTTTCAGCTCACGGGTGAAGTGCGTAGTATTGACAATGACGCCATTCAGCGCCATTTAGATAATCATAATATTGTTTTACTTGGCCCAACCGGTTATTCCACTACAGGTGAAGTGTTTAATTTGCTTGCGGAAGAAGTCGCCACAAAAACCGCGATTCATTTAAAAGCTGACAAGCTAATTTTCTTGGGTAAACAACACGGTTTAATTAATCCATCAGGTCAGCTACAACGCGAAATTAATACCACTCAGCTCGATCAATATATTGAGCAATATCAGCAATCGCAGCCAGAGCTCGCTTTACATTTACGTGGCGCCAAAACCGCTTCCACACAGGGTGTACATCGTGTGCATCTTATTTCTTATGCTTATGACGGTGCTTTGGTGGAAGAATTATTCACTCGTGATGGTTCTGGCACCATGCTGACCGATGCACATTATGAAGAAGTGCGTACTGCTAATATTCAAGACGTAGGCGGTTTAATTAGCTTGTTACGTCCTTTAGAGCAGCAAGGTATTTTGGTCTATCGTTCGCGTGAACGTTTAGAAAATGAGATCGATCAATTTGCGGTAATTGAACGTGATGGCACCATTTTGGCCTGTGCAGCTTTATACCCTATTCCCACTCAAGACAGTGAGATTCCATCGGCAGAGATTGCCTGTGTTGCAGTCCACCCAAGCTATCGTAAATCTAATCGTGGTAGCCAAATTCTAGAATACCTCGAACAAAAAGCACGTAGCATGGGGATTCGCCAGTTGTTTATTTTAACCACGCGCACCGCGCACTGGTTCTTAGAACAAGGTTTTGAAAATGCCAGTGTAGATGATTTACCAAATGCACGCCAAGCTTTATATAACTATCAGCGCAATTCTATTGTTTGTAAAAAGCCACTTTAAATGTGGCTTTTTTTAATTTTTCTATAGCTAAATTTGAGATATCTATATCTTAAAAAACCCAAAAATTAGCTCACTTTGGTTATCTCGCTACCATATATACTTAGCTTATTATCTGCATATCCATTTTTTATTATATTTTTCATATAGATAAAATTTTAAGGATCTATTATTTGTTTTTTAATTCAGCAGTTTTTTGCATAAGTTTTGCACTTTTTTATTTATCTTTTTTCTTCATGTTGAATTCCTGAATAGTTATTTTTTTCGAAAAGTACTTTTGTTTAGTTTATGCGCTTAAGCCCAAGTTCATTATCTAAATTCAGGAGCACTTTATGTCACGCCGTATTGCGAAAAGCTTAGTTCTTAGTTCAGCTGTAGCAACAGCCATGATGTTAAGTGCCTGTGGTTCTCAACAAGACGATGTCACCTTAAATATTGGCTTTCAAAAATATGGTGTCTTACCCATTGTGAAAGCGCAAGGTGTATTAGAAGACGCCTTAAAAGCACAAGGTGTAAAGGTTAAATGGGTTGAGTTTCCAGCTGGTCCACAATTATTAGAAGGCTTAAATGTGGGCAGTGTTGTGTTTGGCGAAGCAGGTGAAGCACCTCCCATTTTTGCCCAAGCTGCCAATTCAGATTTAGTTTATGTTGCCAATCAACCTGCCTCACCGTTGGGTGAAGCGCTCATTGTGCAAAAAGATTCTGATATTCAAAGTGTGCAAGATTTAAAAGGTAAACGTATTGCCTTGAATAAAGGTTCCAACGTTCATTATTTACTGCTTAAAATTTTAGAAAAAAATAATCTCAACCTACAAGACATCGATGTTGTTTACTTACCTCCATCTGATGCACGTGCCGCTTTTGAGCGTGGCTCAGTCGATGCATGGGTGATTTGGGATCCCTTCTTAGCCGCAGCGGAGCATCAAATTGGCGCACGTACTTTAGTCTCAGGTGAAAACCTAGTCAGCAATCATCAATTCTATTTAGCTGATCGTGAATTTGCCCAACAACATCCTGACGTTTTGAAAACTGTGGTGAATACCTTAAATACCACCACACAATGGGTCAAAGATCATCAAGCCGATGCCGCTAAATTGCTAGAAAAACCTACAGGACTTGAGTTTGAAGTACTCAACACTTCCATTGGGCGTATGGGCTTTGGGGTAAGCCCAATCTCGCCAGAAGTGGCACAAGAACAACAATATGTTGCTGATGCATTTTATCAGCAAAAATTAATTCCAAATAAACTCAATATTCAAGCCGCGATTTTAAATCAAGGTCAATAAAAATTAGGACATGATCATGGGTGTATTTAAAAAATTAGCCATTGTGGGGATGGGGATCGCAAGTCTGGGTTTAACTGCTTGCCAAAAAGCTGATCAGCAACACACAGCAACTGCAGCAACCGACCTTGAAGTGAAGACCATTAGTGTGGGTTATCAAAAAGCGTCCGTTAATTTAGTGATTGCCCAGCAACAAAAATTACTTGAGCAGCAATTTCCTAATGCAACCATTAAATGGAATGAATTTCCAGGTGGACCACAGATTTTAGAAGCATTGGCGGTTGGCTCGATTGATATTGGTGCAACAGGTGATACACCACCCGTTTACGCACAAGCAGGTGGCAAGCCATTACATTATGTGGCCTATAAAGCTGCTAAACCAGAATCTTCGGCAATATTGGTGCCTAAGGATTCTAAAATTAATGCGTTAACAGAATTAAAAGGCAAACGTGTTGCGGTACACCGTGGCTCAAGCTCACATTATTTGTTGGTACAAGCCATCACCAAGGCTGGACTTAACTGGAATGATATTAATGTGGTATGGCTCAGCCCTGCTGATGCACGTGCTGCCTTCCAAAAAGGTGCTGTTGATGCCTGGGCAATTTGGGATCCTTACTACGCAGCAGCAGAAGTAGAAGACCACGCTAAGGTACTGAGTTCAGGTACAGGCTTAAGCCCCAACTATACCTTTTATTTAGCTTCAGGTGAGTTCCTTAAAAATCACCCGAGTGCGATTAGCGGCATTATTCAACAAGTCAATGCTGCCGATGCATGGGTGCAAAAACATATTCCTGAAACAGCAGAGATTTTTGCTAAAACGACAGGACTTGCGCCCGAGGTAAGTCTGCAATTTATTCAACGTCGTCCGAATCCATCAGGTGCCGAGCCTCTCAATCAACAGGTGATTCGTGATCAACAGGAGCTCGCTGACCGTTTTAGCGCGCTGAATATCATCCCTAAACCGATCAGTATTCAAGACGCTGTTTGGACAAATCAATAATTAAGGATCAACATTATGAAAATCTTCTGGTTTATTCCAACACATGGTGACAGTCGTTATTTAGGTACCAGTAAAGGTGCTCGTCAAGTGGATCATGCCTACATGAAGCAGATTGCAGTTGCAGTCGATAATCTAGGTTATGAAGGTGTTTTGATTCCAACTGGTCGTTCATGTGAAGATCCTTGGATTACCGCTGCAAGTTTGATTGATGCCACTAAAAATCTTAAGTTTTTAGTCGCATTACGTCCGGGCGTGACGACACCCGCATTAACTGCCCGTATGGCTGCCACCATGGACCGTTTATCAGGTGGTCGTGTGTTGCTTAATCTGGTCACAGGTGGTGATGAGCAAGAATTAAAAGGCGATGGCGTATATGAAGACCATAAAACACGTTACAAAACTGCCGCTGAATATACCACCATTTGGCGTGAAATTTTAAGCCGTTCGCATACTGGCGAAAGCTTTAGTTTTAAGGGTGAACGTTTACACGTTGAAGATGCCAAACTGCTGTATCCACCTGTACAAAAACCATATCCACCCCTTTGGTTTGGTGGCTCATCGGATGATGCAGTCGAGCTTGCTGCAGAACAAGTGGACACTTACCTAACTTGGGGCGAGCCACCTGCTGCAGTGAAAGAAAAATTAGAAGTGGTACGTCAAAAAGCTGCGGCACGTGGTCGTACGTTAACTTATGGTATTCGTTTACATGTGATTGTACGCGAAACTAATGAAGAAGCATGGGCAGCAGCAGAGCAGTTAATTCAACATATTGATGACGCAACCATTGCTGCAGCACAGGCAAAATTCAAGCAAATGGATTCGGTTGGTCAGCGTCGTATGGCAGAATTGCATAATGGCGACCGCACTAAACTTGAGGTATCCCCTAACCTTTGGGCAGGCGTAGGCTTAGTGCGTGGTGGTGCAGGTACAGCACTTGTAGGTGACCCTGAAACCGTAGCCGCACGTATTCAAGAGTATGCTGATTTAGGTATCGATACCTTTATTTTCTCAGGCTATCCACATCTTGAAGAGTCAATTCGTTTTGCAGAATTAGTATTCCCATTATTGCCACTAGAAACACGTGAAAAACTAGCTCAACCTAATCTTACTGGTCCATTTGGTGAAATCGTAGCAAATAACTACGTGGCAGATGATGCCAAGAAAGAGGTTAAAACTCAGGAGCCGGCTTAATGTCTACTAAGGTTTCACCTACGAGCTTTACTCAAGCTAAAGTTTCACGTGGAACACAACTCGGGCAGCGTCTGCTGCCTTGGTTGGTTCCCGTCATCCTCATTGCAATTTGGCAGCTTGCCTCAAGTACTGGTTTACTCGAAAGTCGCATCTTACCTGCACCAACCGCTGTAGTGAGCGCTTTTTGGACTTTACTGGTCAGCGGTGAATTGTGGCAACACGTACAAGTGAGTGCTGGGCGTGCTTTACTGGGCTTACTAATTGGTGGTGGTCTAGGCTTACTGCTCGGCCTGCTCAATGGCTCATCAAAAATTGCGTCTACCTTACTCGACACCACCTTACAGATGGTGCGTAACATCCCTGCCCTTGCTTTAATTCCACTGGTTATTTTGTGGTTTGGTATTGATGAATCGGCCAAGCTATTTTTGGTAGCCATTGGGGTGTTTTTCCCTATTTATATTAATACTTATCACGGTATTCGTTCAGTCGATCCACAGCTCATTGAAATGGGCAAAAGCTACGGATTAACACGTTGGCAATTGTATAAAGAAATTATTTTACCCGGCGCAATGCCCTCGATTTTAGTTGGTCTACGTTTTTCACTGGGTTTGGTTTGGGTACTTTTAATCGTAGCAGAAACGATTTCAGCGCAATCTGGTATTGGTTATATGACCATGAATGCACGTGAGTTTTTACAAACAGATGTGGTTTTAGTCGGGATCTTACTTTACGCCTTACTGGGTAAGTTAGCAGATGTACTGGCTGTTGCTTTAGAAAAATATTTACTGCGCTGGCATGCCGGCTACCAAAAATAAGGAATAAATGATGACTGATTTAAGCTTAGGCCGTCATGTGACGGATGCAGAAACAAATCCTGATATTAATCCGAATGCCGTGATTGGTGCTGAGATTTTAATTGAACAGCTATATAAATATTATGGCGACGTTAAAGTTTTAGAAGATTTAGATTTACACATTCAGGCCGGTGAATTCATCGCTATTGTGGGTCGTAGTGGCTGTGGTAAAAGTACCTTACTACGCTTAATTGCCGATCTGGAACAGCAAAGCTATGGTGAAATCAAGTTTAAATCAGCGCGTCATTTACGTGAAGGTATTACCTCAGATGACATTCGTGTCATGTTCCAAGATCCACGTTTATTGCCATGGCGTAGCGTAGAGAAAAATGTGCAATTGGGCTTACCTGCTGAGCAACATGCCAATGCATCGAGTATGTTAGAAAAAGTTGGACTCAAAGAAAAAGCAGCATTGTGGCCAACCCAGCTCTCTGGTGGTCAACGTCAGCGTACTGCTTTAGCACGTGCCTTATCACATAAACCACGTATTTTATTACTCGATGAACCGCTCGGTGCACTCGATGCCTTAACCCGCTTAGACATGCAGAATCTGATTGAAAAACTATGGAGTGAGCAAGGCTTTACCGCGATTTTAGTGACTCACGATGTTAGTGAAGCGGTGCAACTCGCTGATCGCATTATTTTGCTAGATAAAGGTCATATCTCAGCGCAATTTAAGGTCGACTTACCGCGCCCACGTCAAAAAAATATGGCCTTTACTGAACTTGAACAACAAGTTTTAAATGCTGTGTTAGCCACCTAAATTTTTAGTGTTTTTACTGTAAATCATAGCGGGCTGAAATACGCTGCAAAAGTTTATTAAAAGCCATAAATCTTCAGAATACTTTTGCTGTTTTAAGTATCATTGCAAAAAATTATTGATATTTTCGGCAAAAGTATTTTTTAATCTTATTGAAAAAACTAATAAATTTAATCGACAGATTTTTAACCGCGTTTCTGAGTAAAATTTTCACATTGGCGAATAAGTCGCATATTAAATCAATTTTTTTATAATAAACGGTCAAAAATGTATAATAAGTAAACAATTCGTCTGCCAATATTTGCTGATTTGCCGTACAATTTCCTATCCCCTTTTCTAAGCTTTAAATTTGCCAATGGAACAAAAAAAGAGTACGCAAAAACGCCATCAACTGCTTAATGCAGCCTTAGATGTTTTCTCCCTATATGGTTTTAATGGGGCGAGCCTTGACGAGATTGCTCAGCTTGCAGAAATGCACAAATCAAATATTTTTTATTACTACGAAAATAAAGAAGCGTTGTATGTCGAAGTATTGACGACAGTCTTGCAAAAATGGTTGGCGCCACTGCAAATGCTTGAGGCAGATTTAGAGCCTGATGAAGCCTTAACCAATTATTTAATGCAAAAAATTGAAGTGTCACGTACGCAACCTAAAGCATCACGTTTATTTGCTTTAGAAGTGATTCAAGGTGCACCACATATATTATCCATTTTAAAAGGCCCACTGAAAAAACTGGTAAAACGCAAAGCTAAAGTGATTTCAAATTGGCAAGAACAAGGCAAAATCTCTGCAGATATTGACGCTGAATTGTTAATTTTAAATATTTGGGCTTTAACACAAAACTATGCGGATTTTGCGACGCAAATGGAAATGGTGACGGGTAAGACTTTACGTAACCGCAGCATGCAGCAGCGTATTATTCAACACACTGTGCATATGATGCTATACGGTATCTTGCCACGTGATGGTCAAGCGCCAATTGCAGCTCTTCCAACAGCTGAAAATTAATAATCGATCAGATAATTTTTGGCATACGACCATAGCCTTCTATGGTCGCCTAAACGCGATGGTTTGATACAACGTCAATAACTTCTGAGCACCCAATAATAAATTTTCTTGCCAATCAAGGTGCGCAGTGCCATCTGCCCCGTCAGTAATATATTTGACCGAAATTAAACGCACACCTAACTTGCTACATACTTTGGCTAATGCATAACCTTCCATATCCACCAAATTACAAGCCACCTTTGGCGTACCCGTTTCAAAACTATCCCCTGTCCCACAAATACCTTGGCTTAAATCTTGGAAATAAGGCTCAAGCTCAATAGCAGCAGGACAATGTGTATCCATTGGCGTCACCCCAATGTCAAAACCTAGGGGCGAAACATCCATATCACGTTGTACAAATTGCAGCACTTCAACCAATTCATGGGCTTGAAAATGCGAGCTGCCTGCGGTGCCTAAATTGAGTAAAGTTTTGCAACCAGTATTTTGAATCACTTCAAAGGCTTTAAAGGCGGCATTGACTTTGCCAATACCACTGTAATGCACCTCAATGCCTGCTTGTTCAAATAAACCTTGTGACTCATTCGGTAGAGCCATAATTAATGCCAAATCAGACATTCGCATTCCTCGTTAATGATAGATCGCTTATTAAATGGAAAAAATACTGCACTGTAAATTTGCTTTTGAGCACTTTAGTTGATTGCAAGTAGTGCTAAATATAGAATTAAAAAATATTTTTTGAGTAAAAACACAACAACAAGACGAAATTGTGAGAATATGGCAATATATTGCGAGATTACTTTAACTCAACGATTCGCCCATGAAGCTGCTCCGCCTGAATGCTTTAGCGCCTACAACTGAATTGCCAAAAACTGCCGTCACGATTGGTAATTTTGACGGTGTACATCTTGGTCATCAGGCAATGATTCGCCAATTAAAAACAATTGCCCACAATAAAAACTTAAAAAGTTTGGTGATGATCTTTGAACCTCAACCGCTTGAATTTTTTAAAGGCTACGACGCCCCGCCGCGTATTTCATCTTTACGTGAAAAAGTTGAGCACTTAAGCGAACTTGGTGTGGACTACATTGCCATTGCCAAATTTGATGAACGTTTCCGTAGTTTAAGCGCCGAAGATTTTGCCAATTTACTTAAAACTCAACTGAATGCCCAACACTTGGTGTTAGGAGATGATTTTCACTTTGGTAAAAATCGCCAAGGCGACAGCGAGTTTTTACAAAGTTATGGCTTCGACATCACCAATTTAGAGACTATTCAATTAGAAGGTGATCGGGTTAGTTCAACTCGTATTCGACAAACCTTGCAACAAGGTGACTTGGCTTTAGCTGCCAAACTACTTGGTCGACCTTATAGCATTACTGGACGTGTGGTGTATGGCGATCAAATTGGTCGTACCATTGATTTCCCAACCATTAACGTGCGTCTAAATCGTCATAAACCGTGCTTAAACGGAATTTATGGCGTAGATGTCGTGTGTGAAACCGAATCCTTGCAACAACGTGTGCAACAACACACCCCAAGCCAATTGGGTATTCAAGGCTATGCACCAACTGCTCTATTTGGTGCAGGCCATGTGGGTACTCGACCAGCGATTAAACAAGCCCATCCAGAATGGCGTTTAGAGGTACATTTTCCCGATGTTTCTGCTAATCTGTATGGCCTGTTAATGCGGGTGACATTCTTGAATTACTTACACGGCGAAAAAGATTATCCTTCGCTACAAGCACTCAAGGCGGGCATTGATGACGATGTGGAAAAACTCCTTGAGTTTCGCCGCAGCAACGCCACTTTACCGTTTTAAGCCCCTAAATTTATTGTAAAAACGCCTCAGCTTTGCTGAATGAAAATTGGAAGACAACTTGCATGAGCGATAAGCAAACTCCTGAAAATGCAGTGGACTATAAAGCCACGCTAAACCTCCCAGGTACTGAATTTGCGATGAAAGCAAATCTCGCAGTACGTGAAGCTAAATGGTTAGAAGAGTGGTATGCCGACAACATTTATCAGCAGATTCGTGCGTCGCGTATTGGCAAGAAAAAATATGTCCTGCACGATGGCCCTCCGTATGCAAACGGTCAAATCCATTTAGGTCATGCAGTCAATAAAGTCCTCAAAGACATTATTATTAAAAGCCGTGTGATGGATGGTTTTGATGCACCCTATGTACCGGGTTGGGACTGTCACGGTTTACCAATTGAACTTAAAGTCGAAGAAAAAGTTGGTAAAGTGGGCGTAAAAGTTGATGCGTCTACTTTCCGTAAAGCTTGCCGTGAATATGCCTACACCCAAGTCGAATTACAAAAGAAAGACTTTGTGCGTATGGGCGTGTTTGGTGATTGGGACAATCCTTACTTAACGATGAACTTCAAACAAGAAGCTGACATCGTGCGTTCATTGGGTGCGATTGCCAAAGCCGGTCATATTGAGCCGGGTCTTAAACCTGTAAACTGGTGTTTAGACTGTGGTTCATCATTGGCTGAAGCTGAAGTTGAATACGAAGATAAAAAATCTGACGCAATCGATGTCGGTTTTACGGTTGTCGACCTTGCGGATTTATCGAACCGTTTAGGCGTGACTGTTTCAGAATCGACAGATATCGTAATCTGGACAACCACCCCTTGGACATTGCCTGCTAACCAAGCAGTTGCATTACATGCTGAGCTTGAATACCAATTGGTGAAAGCAACGGGCGAAGAAAAAACCGCACAAAACTTTATTCTTGCCAAATCACTGGTTGAATCTGCAACTGAACGTTATGGCTTTAACAATGTAGAAGTCATTGCTGAATTCACGGGTTCTAAACTTGAGAACCTTGTTCTGCAACACCCACTTATCACTGAACGCCAAGTGCCTATGATTTTGGGCGAGCATGTGACTGATGCTAGTGGTACAGGTGCAGTACATACGGCTCCAGGTCATGGTGTAGACGACTATAAGGTTGGCTTACAATACAACTTAAAAGTCGATAACCCTGTTGGCGGTAACGGTGTGTATTTACCGACCTCACCAATTTTACCAGGCGTACATATCTACAAAGCCAACCCACAAATCATTGAAACATTAAGCGAGTCAGGCAAGCTTTGGGCGCATAAGCCAATCAAACATAGCTACCCACACTGCTGGCGCCATAAAACACCAATTATCTTCCGTGCGACACCACAATGGTTCATTAGCATGGATGCCAAAGGTTTACGCCAAGGTGCATTAAACGCGATTGAAAACGACATCCAATTTGTTCCAGATTGGGGTAAAAACCGTATTCAAGCAATGATTGAAGGTCGTCCAGATTGGTGTATCTCTCGTCAACGTACTTGGGGCGTGCCAATTCCACTCTTCGTACACAAAGACACCAACGAATTGCACCCACGTACGCCTGAGTTGATCGAAGAAGTGGCTAAGCTGATCGAGCAAGAAGGGATTGATGGTTGGTATAACCGTGATGCTGCTGAGTTCATCGGTGCTGATGCAGAACACTACAATGCTGTACGTGACACACTAGACGTATGGTTCGACTCAGGTACAACGCACTATGCAGTGCTGCGTGAACGTGAAGAGTTAACTGATCCTGCTGATTTGTACCTTGAAGGTTCAGACCAACACCGTGGTTGGTTCCAATCGTCATTGCTTACCTCAATTGCAATCAATGAACGTGCACCATACAAAGGCTTATTAACGCATGGCTTCGTGGTCGATGAAAAAGGCCGTAAGATGTCAAAATCTATCGGTAACGTGATCACGCCACAAGACATCATTAAAGATATGGGGGCAGACGGTCTTCGTTTCTGGATCGCATCTGCGGATTACCGTTATGAAATGACCGCAGGCAAAGAAATCTTTAGCCGTGCATCAGATGGTTACCGTCGTATCCGTAACACGCTGCGTTTCTTACTTGCTAACCTTAATGGCTTCAAACCATCAACAGATGCGCTCCCTGTAGATCAATTGATTGCACTTGATCAATACATCTTACAACGTGCGTCTGAAGTGCAAAAAACCATTCAGCAAGCCTACGAAGATATGAACTTCCATATCGTGACTAGCGCATTGACCAACTTCTGTATCAACGACCTAGGTGGTTTCTACTTAGACATCATCAAAGATCGTCAGTACACCACCAAAGCAGATTCTCAAGCACGTCATTCTGCGCAAACTGCGCTGTATCATTTGGTACAAGCATTCGTGCGTTGGATGGCACCTATCTTGACCTTTACCGCTCAAGAAGCTTGGCCGTTAATCCCTGAACAATCAGAGAAATACGTGTTCACAGCTGAATGGTATGACATTCCAGTCGCTTCAACTGCGAATTTAGTGTCTGAAGCTGAATGGCACACCTTGATTGCTGTGAAATCTGCAGTGAATAAGTTCATTGAAGCTGCACGTGGTGCGAAAACAGTGGGTTCAAACTTATCAGCGAAAGTTGAACTTTGGGCGAATGCTGAATTGAAAGCGGTGCTTGATAAATTAAGCGATGAGCTGCGTTTTGTTCTAATTACGTCTCAAGTGATCGTGAATGAATTCGATGCAACACAAGGTGAAGCGTCTGATCTTGAAGGCTTACATGTCAAAGTATCAGCGGCTGACGGTGAAAAATGCGTACGTTGCTGGCATGTATTACCAGATGTAAATACACATCTTGAACATCCAGGTTTATGTGGTCGTTGTATCATCAACCTTCCTACAGGCCAAGGCGAAGAGAGAAAATATGCCTAATCCCCACAACAAAAAGGGCTTATTCCAATTCAAGGCACACAATCTTGTGTGGCTTGGCTTGGCGGTGATTGCGATTATTTTAGATCAATGGACCAAATGGATTGCGGTGGCACATTTAAATTATGCCGATCCTGTCCCTGTACTGCCCTTTTTAAATTGGACATTGCTACATAACTATGGCGCTGCTTTTAGTTTCTTGTCCGATGCCGGTGGATGGCAACGTTATTTCTTTACCTCGCTGGCAGGAATTGTCTCGATTGTTTTTGTATTTTGGCTGATGCGAATGCCAAAAGACTTAAAAGTATTGCCTCTTGCCATCGCCTTAATTTTGGGCGGTGCTGTAGGCAACTTAATTGACCGTGTAATTTTAGGTTATGTGGTTGATTTTATTCATGTCTATTATAATAACAGTCACTTTCCTGCTTTTAATATTGCAGATAGTGCCATTACTTTAGGCACTATCTTGCTCCTGATTGATAGCTTTTTCCTAGAGAAAAAGCGTATTCAAGCTGCGGAACAACAACATGACTGATTTTATTAATCCCAATGAAGATACGCGCGTTGAAGAGGGTTCTAAAGTAGAACTGCACTTCTCTGTTGCCATTGAAGATGGTGTTGAAATTGACAACACCCGTAGTCGCGAAAACCCTGTTAGCCTCGTAATGGGTGATGGCAGCTTATTACCCGGTTTTGAAAAAGCCCTGTTTGGCTTACGCGCAGGCGACCGTCGTACGGTTAGTCTACCGCCAGAAGATGCTTTTGGCCCATGGAATCCTGAAAACGTACAAAAATTTGATACAGTTAAGTTTGAGCAACGTCCTATCGAAGGTCATATGATCGAGTTTGAAGACAAAGCGAAACAAAGCTTGTATGGCGTGGTTAAAACAGTAGGTGATGACATCACTGAAGTAGATTTTAACCATCCATTGGCAGGTAAAAACATTACTTTTGAAGTTGAAATTTTTAAAGTAACACCTGCTGGTCAACAAGGCATTCAAATCATGTAATTGCAAAATTACTATAAAAAGCGCCATTCAGGCGCTTTTTATTTCAGTAAATTTTTTTTGACTCTCATCTTTTTAAATTCAATACTTTAGGAAAAAATTATGAATATTCAAATTATTGTCGGTAGTATCCGTGAAGGTCGTACTGCAATCAAACTTGCAGAATGGGCAAAACAAGCTATCAATGCTTATAACGCTGAGCTCAATGTAGAAATTGTGGATTTAAAAACTTGGGATCTACCTATTTTTGCAGGTGCGAATCCTCCAATGATGGGTATTTATGACCAACCTAAACAACAAGATTGGGCAGATCAAATTGCTAAAGGTGACGCATTTATTCTCATTAGCCCTGAATATAACCACGGCTATAGCCCTGCGCTTAAAAATGCACTCGATTACTTAGGTAAAGAATGGCAAGGTAAACCAGCCGCTTATATTAGCTATGGTGCAACCAATGGCTCACGTGCAGTGGATCAAATTCGCCAAGTCGCGACTTATCTTGGTTTAATTGATAGTAATGCAACGATTGAGATTCGTGATATTTTTGCGCGTAGTAAAGCAGAAACTTTTGAAGGCAATGAGTTTGACCAAAAAGCCTTACATGCTGCCGTAGATAAACTCGTTAAATACGCCAAATAAGCCTTAAAAAGCCCTTAAATTGTTAAGGGCTTTTTTTATAGATACAGATAAGTTACAGCACAACATACATTGATTACATAAGCTAATTAAACGTTTATTAGAAAAACAATCACTTAACTTATTTTTGTAATCTTATGCTTACAAAGCCTAGTGTCGATAACGGCTATAAGCCGATTGCTTAATTCAGTATTCTATAGTCATAGGGAACAGGAAGTTTCCAAGACTTAAAAAGAACAACAAAGTGTCAAAAACTAAACAATAAAAAAGGACTTCAATAAAATAGTGACAGGAACGTTACTTGTCTCAAATGAAATATGCATAACCCCCGACAGGACGTCGGGGGTTATCTATTTTTAGGGCTTTATTTTGTTGCTTCAACAATTAAACGGGTAGCCAAATATAAGCGTGGCACAATCGTATCTTTAAGTACATATTCCGCATTGGTCGAATGCGCACCATCACCAGACAGCCCCATACCTTCAATGACCGCAGCTTTAGATTGCATCGCCGCAAATGCCGCATCTGTGCCACCACCTGTGGCCGTTTTAAGTACATTTAAGCCCAAATTTAGCTCATTTTTATAAATCTGCTCTGCTTTGCTGGCCACTTGATGGGCTTTATCATTGGCAGCCAAGGGTGGACGACGCAGCTCAAATTTGAAGCTAACTTGACTATCTTTTAACTTTTTATTTTGAACTTTCTCCTGCAAGCTCTTTTCTAATTGATGAAAGTCTTCAACTCTTAAGGCACGTGCATCTGCCTGAGCAGTGGCTAAATCTGGAATCACATTACGTGTATGACCTGCTTGAGCGACCGTCCAATTTAATTTCAGCCCTGTTTTGGGGTTAGATAAGTTTTGCATTTGCGCAATTTGATGACTTAATTCTGTTAAAGCATTAACTCCCTCTTCTGGCTTTACCCCAGCATGTGATGACTTACCTTTTACTGTTAAATAAGCTGCAGCAATACCACTGGTGGCTAAACGCAAATTGCCATCTTTACCACCCCCTTCAAATGATAAGACTAAATCTTGATCACGCGCTGTTTCACTAATGATCTTACGTGAACCAGGCGAACTAATTTCTTCATCAGAATTCATTAATACCGTAAGCGTAGCATAGTCTTTAAAGTTCAGTTTTTGCAGGGTGTGTAAAACATGAATAATCGCTGCAACGCCTTGCTTATCATCTAAAATTCCTAAGCCATAAACTTTATTACCGTCTATTTTAAAAGGCTGTTCTTTTAACTGACCTTTTTGATAAACAGTATCCATATGCGCAATCAGCATAATTTTGCCTTTGCCCTGCCCTTTTAACACTGCTTTGACCATTGGTCCTATTTGTTCAGGGGTATCATCCATTCGATAAATATCATGAGCAGCTACAACACTGACCTCAGCACCTGTTTGTTTTAGCCGATTAGCAACCAGTTGTGCAATTTTGTTTAAACCTTCAAGATCGCGACTACCTGATTCAATATTGACTAAACTTTCTAAGGTTTTTAAATACGCGGATTGTTGTTGTTCAACGACTTGTTTAATCTGTGCGGGAGTAGCCGCATAGACGGTACTGGTCATACAAGTTAACAAGCCTAAAGCTAATAAGGTATTTGGATTTAAATGACGCTTTTTCAACATTGTTATTTTCCTAAATCATTTTGGATTTTTAATTTGATGCTTGGTTAATCTAGCAAAATTAACGCCATTCTCCTGTAGGCTTTTACGTACAGAGCTTATGGTCTTTTAGCACTTCATCCCTAGATCAAAAATGCCTATGCTAAATACAACAAGAGATAGGAAATCTCTTCCAACAAAAATAAAAAATGAAATAAGCAGGATGCAATCCATAGGTACGACAGGAGTTATACCTCACACAACCGCATACCCAAAGCCCTGATAGGATATCGGGGCTTTTCTATATTTTGGCTTTAGTCATAAGCGCTTCAGTCATTTAAGCGGCTCACTTCTAGGAACTACATTTGCAAAACCATGTATCGATGACATATAAAAAAGCCTCAACACAGTTGAGGCTTTTGGTGAGTCATTAAATTAATTATGGCTGACAGCCGGATCTTTTAAATTTAACTCTTCAGCTTTATCTTGCTTAGAAATTAAAGTCACTGCAAGTGCTACAACTAACAACGGTAAACCTACAGCAATAAAGTTATATTGATGAGGTAAATCCATGCCTAATAACATACCAATTAAGATAGGCCCAATGATTGCACCACTACGCCCTACAGCAGATGCCCAGCCAATGCCGGTTGAACGTACCGCAAGTGGATAGTATTGCGCAACATAGCTGTATAATAGGATCTGTGAACCAATAGATGCTGCACCCGCTAATGCGATCATGAGATAAAGTAGAATTTGTGGTGGTTCGAAACCTAGTAAACTGAGTACTACTGCACCTACCACGCCTAATACCATCAATACAGGCTTAAGATGGAAACGATCTGCTAAAATACCGCCACACACCGTACCAATTACTGCACCGACATTCATAGCCAATAAGAACAATAAACTGCTACCCATCGAATAACCAGCTGCCATCATGAGTTTTGGCATCCAACTTCCTAGCGCATACATGGTCAGTAAGCACATGAAGAATGCTAACCAAAACAACAATGTATTTGGAGCACGACCTTTTTTAAATAAGCTCGCTACAGTAGCAGATTCAGGTACTTCGGCCTTACTCAATTCCAACTGTGTAGTTGCAGTAACTGCAGCTTCTGGTGCTAAACGAGTTAAAACCTGACGCGCAGCATCCCGCTTATCCGCCTTTACCATAAAAATAATGGATTCAGGTAAGAACTTCCAAATAATTGGTAATAGAAGTAAAGGAATACCTGCGATCCAAAACATGATTTGCCAGCCATAAGTTGGCGTAAACCATGCACCTAGTAAGGCAGCCATCACACCACCTACAGCATAACCACTAAACATAGTGGTCACTAAGGTACTACGAATTTTTTGTGGCGCATATTCAGAGGTTAATGCCACTAAATTAGGCATTACCCCACCAATCCCTAAGCCAGCCAAAAAGCGTAGCACACCAAATTCTGTTGGCGTATCAGCAAAACCACCCCAAAAAGTAAAACCACTGAACAACACAATACAAATCATGATGACATTTTTACGACCAATTTTGTCGGCCAAAGAGCCAAATAACATGGCACCAAACATCATCCCCGCCAGTGCGGTACTAGCAAGCATACCTGCCTGTACTGCTGTTAAGCCCCACTCTTGCATCAGTAAAGGTAAAGCGACACCATTAATTGCGAGATCATAGCCATCAAATAAAATAATCAGTAAGCACCAAAACAAAACGTTCAGATGAAACTTATTAAATTTAGCTTTATCAACTACAGCATTGACATTCATTGTTTGCGCTGTCATTAATCCTCACCTCCAACTGTGGGATGTATAATACAAATTCTGGCCATACAATGATTTTTAGCTGAAGTTTTGTCCAAAACCTTATAAATATATATGTATACCTTTATGGTATTTTTAGACTTTAAAATAAGAGATTTTTAACTTAAAAATAGGATTAAATTTAATGAAACTGAAAATTTAAGTGAAATTTAAAGTAAATTAAATAAAAAAATAATAAAAATCATATTGTTATAGAAATAAAACTAAACAATAAGACCATAGATAGCTTGAGATAAAAAATGTTATATAAATAAATGACTTAAGAGTTCTATAAAAGTATTCTCAAAACTAAAAAAATCCCCCGATCAACGATCGAGGGATTTTTAGAATAATGAGCTGGCGATGACTTACTCTCACATGGGTAACCCCACACTACCATCAGCGCTAAGAGGTTTCACTTCTGAGTTCGGGAAGGGATCAGGTGGTTCACTCTTGCTATTGTCGCCAGCACAACTTGGATGCTTACTCATCAGGTCTTACAAATGCCTAACTTTCGTCAAATGAGTTATTAACAGGTATATCTGAGTCGTCTATTTTGTTCGTTAACGTTAACTAAATCAAGTTGTTTGTAGTGATTTTGACTACCACACCAACTGTTTGGGTGTTGTA
>NZ_JCAKMW010000017.1:0-67996 GCF_059515805.1 Acinetobacter sp. CY05
GAGATTTTAAAAGATAAGCTAGGAGCGCAAGGTGTTGAATTGATTACGTATCATCGCAAGAACATGCGACCATTAGAACTCTCATTAGAGGATGAGCTTATGCTGAGACAACGCAATAAAATAGAGACGATCTTTAGCTTATTGAAGCAACAATACAACCTAGTAAGCAGTCGCCATCGTTCTATTTCAGGTTATTTCGCTGGGATTTATGCATCACTCTGTGCTTATCAAATCTGCCATCAGAATAAGCCTCAATTTACAACGATGTGAAACTAGGCTTATCCATGATTCGGGTTATTTTAGACTTTTCAGAATATAAAGATATTGAACGTATAAGTATGAAAAGTGTACATGAAAACCAATTAGAAGAATTTAAAAAAATAAATAAGAATTTAAGAGATCTCAATGTGGAGCAGCGCCAGTTTAAAAATGAATATGAGAAAGCACATCGTGATTGGAATGAGGACGAACTTAGAGCAAAAGTACGGGAGCTCGATAGACAGAAAAAGCTTCATCAAACAAAAAATATTAAGGCATCTGTAGAAGATTGAATTAATTTAAAGAGCTGTTTCATCACACAACTTGCATTCCAATATCACCCCCAACTTTTCTTTCCGTCCTTGTTCAGTCATCACCCAAGGACGATTTTGCCACGGTGGATTATGCCTTACATGTTGAGAATGCCCACAGGCAAGCTTTGCCACCCAATGACCCTCAGCATCTAAATAAAAATCTACAATCGCTTGTAACATTAGTCTAAAAATCCTTTGCAGCAAAAAGCCTAACCACAGCATAAAATAGCCATGCACATGCTGTAATCTCCGCTATACTTTTGCCAATTTAAATCGTAATTGAGCACAATAATATGCGCGTACTTGTGGTGATGGATCCCATCGAAAATGTAAACCTAAAAAAAGATTCAACTATGGCAATGCTTTGGGCTGCATCGCGTCGTGGACACGAATTAGGTTATGCATTACAACAAGATTTATATATTGATCAAGGTAAAGCTTTTGGTTTAATTGCACCTTTAAAAGTGTTTGAAGACTACAATCATTACTATGAACTGGGCGAAAAACAAAAAGAATCTATCGCAGCGTACGACGTTGTACTTATGCGTAAAGATCCACCGTTTGATATGAACTTTGTTTATAGCACTTATATTTTAGAACAAGCAGAACGCGAAGGCGCATGGATTATTAACAAACCACAAAGCCTACGTGACTGTAACGAAAAATTATTTGCCACACAGTTTCCAGAATTACAAGTTCCGACTTTAGTGACTTCACAAGATGCTCTGATTCGTGAATTTATTGTTCAACATCAAGACGTGATTGTAAAACCACTTGATGGTATGGGGGGTATGGGCATTTTCCGTTTAACTGCCGATGGTGCCAATATTGGTTCTACACTAGAAATGCTCACTCAAATGGGGCAGCAGCCTATTATGGCACAGCGTTATATTCCAGAAATTGTCGATGGTGATAAGCGTATCCTGATGATTAATGGTGAAGCTGTACCTTATTGCTTAGCACGTATTCCACAAAATGGTGAAACACGCGGTAATTTAGCTGCGGGTGGTCGTGGTGAAGCGCGCCCATTGACTGAAAATGACAAAGCGATTGCTGCAAAAGTTGGACCTTTCTTAAAAGAAAAAGGTTTAGTCTTTGTCGGTTTAGATGTGATTGGAAACTATGTGACAGAAATTAATGTCACCAGCCCAACCTGTATTCGTGAGATTGACGCGCAATTTGCAACTTCAATTGCTGACGATCTTTTTGATGTATTAGAGCAAGGTCTAAAAGCTTAAAGAATTGACCATAAATTCAAAAAAGAGCCATTTGCTGGCTCTTTTTTTTGCTTATTATTGTGATGTGTTTCACAAATTTAAAAAACACGATAAAATAAAAATCTAAGTTACAGCAAAGCAAGTTGGTATAATATGTATATAATTTATGAACTTATTTGCTGTTAATAATAAAACTAGTTTAAAGTTATCAATCTAAGGAAAAAAACCAATAAAATGCCGAGTGAAAAAAAGTAAATAAACTTTCAAGCCTGCATTTTTGTGATTACAATTGTCCGCTTATTAAGATCTTTCATTAGCCATATCTGAATTGAAGAAATAGACCGTGAGCCAAGTGCAGAAACAACAACCTAAACATGTCATGATGATGGCCGCAGGTACAGGTGGACATGTGTTCCCCGCCTTAGCCGTGGCTAAAGAATTAAAACAACAAGGGGTTGAAGTATCTTGGTTGGCAACGCCATCAGGTATGGAAAATCGCTTATTACAAAACCAAAATATTCCAATTTATCAAATTGATATCCAAGGTGTACGTGGTAATGGGGTAGTGCGTAAGCTACTGGCACCATTTAAAATTTTAAAAGCCACGTTAAGCGCCATGAAATATATGAAGCAGCTGAATGTAGACGCTGTAGCAGGCTTTGGTGGTTATGTGGCAGGCCCCGGTGGCTTAGCTGCACGTGCTTTAGGTATTCCTGTGATTATTCATGAGCAAAATGCGGTAGCAGGCTTTACCAATACCCAATTATCGCGTGTAGCAAAAACCGTCTGCGAAGCATTTCCAAATACCTTTGCTAAAAGCACTAAAGTTGTAGCAACAGGTAATCCGGTACGTAAAGAAATTACCGAGATTTTAAGTCCAGCTTGGCGTTATGAGCAGCGTGAAAAAGCAGGTTTAGCACTACGTGTGTTAATTGTAGGTGGTTCGCTCGGTGCGCAAGCCTTAAATGAACGTGTGCCAGCGGCATTAATGCAACTGGGTGTGCCTTTAGATATTTATCATCAATGTGGTCAAAAAAACCAAGACAGCACTGCTGCACGTTATGCCAATGCACCAAGTCATGTCAAAGTAGAGGTACAAGCCTTTATTGAAGATATGGCCAAAGCCTATAGCGATGCCGATTTAATTATTTGCCGCGCGGGTGCTTTAACAGTTACCGAAATTGCCACAGCAGGTGTGGCTGCGATTTTTGTGCCACTCCCAAGTGCGGTGGATGATCACCAAACTGCAAATGCTAAATTTTTGGCCAATGCCGGTGCAGCTAAAATTTGTCCACAAGGCACGATGACCTCTGAAAGTTTAACAGAACTCTTAGCACCGTTGATGAATCGCCAAACCCTGTCGAAAATGGCAGTGAAAGCCCGTCAACATGCCCAACCTGATGCAACCCAACATGTGGTTCGTTTAATTCAAGAATTGTAATCCGAGTAATTTATGTCTCCATCTACACCTGCTGAACAAGCGAAAAAGTTAATTAAAGTGCCAGAAATGCGCCGTATCAAACACATTCACTTTGTGGGTATTGGTGGGGCCGGAATGTGTGGTATTGCCGAAGTACTTAAAAACCAAGGTTATCAAGTTTCAGGCTCAGATATTAAAGCCTCTAAAACCACGGCTCAGCTTGAAGAAAATGGCATTCAGGTGTATTTAGGTCACGCGGCTGAAAATATTGTCAATGCTGATGTGTTGGTGGTGTCTACCGCGATTGACCCTGAAAACCCAGAAGTAAAAGCAGCTTTAGAAAACCGTATTCCTGTGGTGCGCCGTGCCGAAATGTTAGGCGAATTGATGCGTTACCGTCACGGTATTGCGGTTGCAGGTACGCATGGTAAAACGACAACCACAAGTCTTGTAACTTGTATGTTGGCAGAAGAAAATCTTGATCCAACTTATGTCATTGGTGGTTTGCTCAATCGCACCGGTGTCAATGCAGCACTAGGTGCAAGCCGTTATATCGTGGCTGAAGCAGACGAATCAGATGCATCCTTCTTGCATTTACAGCCGATGGCAACCATTGTGACCAACATTGATGCTGACCATATGGATACCTATGGCGGTAGCTTTGATGTGCTCAAAGATACTTTTGTTCAGTTCTTACAAAAACTTCCATTCTATGGTTTAGCTGTGGTGTGTGGTGACGATGCCAATATCCGCGAAATTATGCCGCGTATTGGTCGTCCATTGTTAACCTATGGTTTTAATGAAGATAACGACATTCGTGCAGTAGATGTGGCACAAGATGGTATGCAATCACACTTTACCGTGTTGCGTAAAGACCGTGAGCCACTACGCGTGACCATTAATATGCCGGGCGCGCACAACATTTTAAATGCATTGGCTGCAATTGGTATTGCAACCGATGAAGGTGTATCCGACGGTGCAATTTGCCGTGCTTTAGAGAGCTTTAGTGGTGTTGGTCGTCGTTTCCAAATTCAAGGTCAATTTGAAGTGGAAGGTGGTGACGTAAAATTAGTGGATGACTACGGCCACCATCCAAAAGAAGTGGAAGCCACCATTAAGGCTGCGCGTCAGAGCCATCCTGATCGTCGTTTAGTGATGATGTTCCAACCACACCGTTTTAGCCGTACCCGTGACTGCTTTGATGACTTCGTAGATGTATTGTCACAAGTCGATCAATTATTGTTATTAGAAGTGTATCCTGCAGGTGAAAAACCAATTGTCGGTGCAGATAGTCGTGCGCTTGCACGCAGTATCCGTTTACGTGGTGACGTCGAACCGATTTTGATCGATCCAGTAGAAGGCAATCTGCAAAATGCTATGCAAAAAGTGTTACAAGCGAATGACTTGTTATTAACGCAAGGCGCAGGTAATGTGGGTGGAATCTCAGTTGAATTAGCACAAAATCATTTATATTTAAAATAAGCATGTGATTGTGAATTTGATTGAAAATCATAACAACTTTTAAGGATATTAGCGTGTCAGATGTTTCAAAATTCGGCAAAGTTGCCGTGTTATTAGGTGGTAAGTCAGCAGAGCGTCAGGTGTCTCTCGATAGCGGGACAGCAGTACTTGAAGCATTAGTACGTTCAGGGGTAAATGCCGAAGCTTTTGATCCGCAAGAACGTAGTGTCACTGAGCTAGTTGGCTACGACCGTGCCTTTATTGTGTTGCATGGTCGTGGTGGTGAAGATGGTCAAATTCAAGGCACATTAGAATGGTTAAATATCCCGTATACCGGTACCGGTGTACAGGGTTCAGCGATTGGTATGGATAAGGTCAAAACCAAGCAAGTATGGCAAGGTTCTGAGTTGCCAACTGCACCCTATCGAATCGTAACAAAAGATTCTGATTTAGAAGAAATTGTTGCATCCATTGGTCTGCCGTTTATTATCAAACCTGTGCATGAAGGCTCAAGCATTGGCATGAGTAAAGTCGAAAAGATTGAAGACTTTGCTGAAGCTATTGCCAAAGCAACCGAACATGATGCAGTGGTTATGGCAGAAAAATGGATTAGCGGTCGTGAATTTACCATTGTGATTTTAAATGGTCAGGCACTGCCTGTGATTCGTTTACAGCCGCCGGCTGACGTCGCATTCTATGACTTTGAAGCCAAGTATAATCGTAATGATGTGCAATACGGTATTCCATGCGGTTTAACTGAAGATGAAGAAAAACGCTTACAAGCGCTTTGCTTACGTGCTTTTCAAGCAGTAGGTGCGAGTGGGTGGGGACGTATTGATGCCATGCAGGATGAGCAAGGTAATTTTTGGTTACTAGAAGTCAATACTGTGCCGGGAATGACCAGTCATTCTTTAGTGCCCAAAGCTGCAGCAGCAGTTGGCTATAGCTTTGAGCAGTTATGTGTTGCCATCTTAGAGCAAACCTTAACGGATGCGGCTTACTAAGTCATGGTACAACTTCCTGCTACAATGCGGCGTAAACGCAAAGCGATTACCTCGATTCATGAAAAACCACCGACCAAGCAAGAAAAACTGGCTAATGCGGGTGGATGGCTGCTTTTGGTAATTGCCTGTGCTGTATTGGCAGTAGGAATTTATGCACTGTATAAACTCATGACAGATGCACATGTTGCTGAACTTGACGTAGTCGGGACACGTTCTAGTACCGAAAGCGCTAAAGTCGTGCAGCATGTAGCACCTGTGATTAAAGAAAATTACTTCACTTCAGATTTAGAAGTTATACGCGATCGTACACTTGAACTTTCTTGGGTGGATCGCGTGGTGGTTTCACGTGCATGGCCCAATGCGATTCGTGTACGTGTTATGCCGCGTCATCCAATTGCACGTTGGGGTACAGGACGTCTGTTAAGTGACAATGGCGTGGTGTTTAGCGAAGTGGATGCCAAAAATTATCAGCATTTACCACTATTGCATGGCCCTGTACATCAATCTGAAATGATGATGCGCCGTTACAATGAAATCAACCAACTATTTTTACCAGTGAATTTGCGTCTCAAAGAATTATATTTAACTGACCGAATGACCTGGTTTATGCAGTTTGATTCGGGTCTGCGTGTTATCGTAGATCAAGATCAAACCATGAGTAAGCTGCAACGCTTAAGTCACTTAGCACAAACTGACTTTAAACCGGTGTGGAATAAAATGTCATCAATTGATTTACGCTACCGCAATGGGTTAGCCATTCAATGGATACATTCAGCTGCACCTGCAATTGCTAATGGTCACTTTGTTGTAAGCAAAAATGACACAAGCATTGCAACAGAAATACAGGCAAAGCCATAATTTGGCTTTATAAATAGAGGCTTAAGGCCAGAAATTAAACCAACATAATGGTAGTAGTGAATAATGAGTGAAGCTGTTCCCTCGGTTGTTGCGATTGACATTGGGACGCACAAAGTTTCGGTTTTGATTGGTAAGGTACACGCGCCAGATAAAATCCAAGTCATTGGTATGGCAACAGCTCGTAACCGAGGCATGAATAAAGGGAAAATTGTTAGTCTCGATAAAGTTATCACTGCAATCAAAAATGCTGTGCAAGAAGCAGAAGATATGGCTGAATGTCGTGTGCATTCGGCTTGGGTATCTATTCCAAGTGCAGAGCTAAAAAGTTGCTACGCCTTTGGTTCAACTGCAATTACCAGTGCTGATAAAACCATTACCACTAGCGAAGTGGTACGGGCACTCGAACTTGCCAAAGCCAGTCAAGTGACGCCTGATCATTACTTGGTCAGTGCCGTACCTTTAGGATTTGACCTGGATGAGTCAGGTGAGTGGGTACACAATCCAATTCGTATGTCGGCTACCAATATGACTGGGCATTATCAGCTCATGCAGTTGCCAATCAGCACCATGCAAAATTTGGATCGAGCCATGAAAGGCGCCAATATTGGCGTCGAAAAAATGGTGATTTCGACCCTTGCCACATCAGAAGCTTGCCTGTTAAAAGATGAAAAAGAGTATGGGGTATGCTTAATTGATATTGGCGCAGGGACCACCAATATTGCTATGTATATTGAAGGTCGTTTAGCACTGACCCATACCCTACAACGTGGTGGTGAACATGTAACGCGTGATATCGCAGCCGTGTTACAGACCACCACTGAAGAAGCTGAGCGTATTAAATTGCGTTATGGCTGTGTGGACCAAAAAGTGGTCAAACCCGATCATATGATTCAAATTCAAGGGATTGATGGTCCACAAACCATTAGTCGTATTGAATTGACTGATATCATTATTGCACGTTATGAAGAGATTTTTGGGCAAATTCGCCAACAACTTGAAGAGACAGGTGCTTTACAAGGTTTGTATCATGGTGTGGTGTTAGCAGGTGATGCTTGCCAAATTGAAGGTATGGTGACCTTTGTACGTCGCATGTTGGGGGTGTCTGCACATTTAGCCAATCCGCCAACTGCAGTATATAGCGATGAAGAACATCAAGCAGCCTTACATCGTTCACAGTACGCAACAGCAGCTGGTCTACTGATGTTTAGCCAAAGTGAATTGCCAGAGGCGATTGCTGAGGAAGAAGAAACCCACGAGGTTTCTATTTGGAAGCGTGCTGGCCGCGCTTGGTCTGGTTTGAACGATAAGTTGAAATCATTCTTTTAATGGTGAATCTGCGGTAAAAGCGTTAACAATAAGGGTAGAAGTCAAGCTTAGACTTGACAAGCCCGAACTTGAACAGCATGCTTTAAAGCAATTTTTGTTTATTAAATATAAGGCAGTGTACGGGCTTAAGTGGCTGCCAATTATGAATTAGGAAATCTCAAGGTCATGGCCTCATTTGAATTTTTTGAAGATGATCAAACCGATAGCAACGGTCAAGCCCGTTTTACTGTGTTTGGTGTAGGTGGTGCTGGTGGTAACGCTGTGCAACACATGTTGGAATCTGACATTCAAGGCGTAAAATTTGTCTGTGCAAATACAGACCGTCAAGCTTTAGACCGTATGAATGCGCAGTTTAAAATCCAATTGGGCGAGCAAAGTACACGTGGACTTGGCGCTGGTGCTAATCCACAAGTGGGTCAAGCAGCGGCTGAAGAAAGCCGTGAAATCATTCGTCAGCATTTAGAAGGCACCGATATGGTGTTTGTTACTGCTGGTATGGGTGGTGGTACAGGTACAGGTGCTGCACCAGTGGTTGCTGAAATTGCTAAAGAAATGGGCATCTTAACCGTTGGCGTTGTAACGACACCGTTTAACTTTGAAGGTAAACGTCGTCTACTGTCTGCAGAAAAAGGCATTGAAGCTTTAGAGCAACATGTTGATTCGTTAATCATTATTCCAAACCAACGCTTACTTAAAGTTTTCCGTGACATCTCAATGAAAGATGCTTACAAGAAAGCCGATGATGTATTGTTAAATGCGGTACGCAGTATCTTTGATCTTGTGGTACGTCCAGGTCATATCAACCTTGACTTCGCCGATCTAAAAACTGCTATGAGTACACGCGGTTACGCGATGATGGGTGCGGGTCTTGGTCGTGGTGAAAATCGTGCGCGTCAAGCAGCAGAGCAAGCGATTCGTAGTCCACTGCTTGATAACGTGACCATTATGAATGCCAAAGGTATCTTAATTAACGTGACCGGTGGTGACGATGTGACTTTCGGTGAAATCGAAGAAATTACCGATGTTGTTAACCAAATTGTTGATCTAGACGAAGGTCAAGTATTCTACGGTACAGTATTTGATCCAGATGCGCGTGATGAAATTAGCGTCACCGTTATTGCAACAGGTTTAACACGTAACTCTGCGGATTCTGCTGATGTAGTCAAACGTCCAGCTGCTAATGCACAGGTACCTAATGCATCTGCTGCACAGCAAACGGCAGTTGATGATGATGATGTTCCTGCTATTCAACGTCAGAATACGGATGCAGCGAGTACACCAGTTGCGCCTACAGCAAGTGGTCGTCCAACGCCAATGAGTATTCAAGATTATCTTAAAAATCAACAGCGTAAGTAATATGTAACAAAATATGTTTACATTGTTACAACGTAAAAGGTAGCTCAAGGGCTACCTTTTTGTTTTGGTACAATGGCGAAATATGCTAACGTATAGCGGTTTAAGCGAAATGATTGAACTGATATGTTGAAACAACGAACCCTAAAACGTGTCGTGAAAGCGAGCGGGATTGGTCTGCACAGTGGTCAAAAAGTATTTATGAACTTTGTACCCCACCATGCGGATGGAGGGATTGTGTTTCGTCGTATTGATCTTGATCCAGTGGTCGACATTCCAGCCGATGCAATGTTGATTCAAGAAGCGTTTATGTGCTCCAACTTGGTCCAAGAAAATGCCAAAGTCGGCACCATTGAACATGTGATGAGTGCTATTGCGGGATTAGGTATTGATAATCTTATTGTCGAAGTCTCTGCTTCAGAGTTACCGATTATGGATGGCAGTGCGGGTCCATTTATTTACCTATTAATGCAAGGTGGTTTGCTTGAGCAAGACGCGCCGAAAAAATTTATTAAAATTTTAAAACCTGTCGAAGCGCTGATTCAAGACAAAAAAGCCATTTTTACCCCGCATGATGGTTTTCAACTCAATTTCACTATCGACTTTGATCATCCAGCCTTTCAAAAAGAATATCAGTCAGCCACCATCGACTTTTCCACAGAAACATTTGTCTATGAAGTGAGTGAAGCGCGAACTTTTGGCTTTATGAAAGATTTGGACTATCTTAAAGCCAATAATTTAGCGCTCGGTGCGAGTCTTGAAAACGCCATTGGCGTGGATGACACTGGCGTGGTCAATGAAGAAGGTTTACGTTTTTCAGACGAATTTGTAAGACATAAAATCTTAGATGCAGTGGGTGACTTATACCTCATGGGTCATCAAATTATTGCAAAATTCGATGGTTACAAATCAGGTCATGCGCTCAACAATCAACTGCTACGCAATGTGCAAAGTGATCCAAGTAGCTATGAAATTGTAACATTTGATGACGTTGCAAAATGTCCGATTAGTTATGTAACAATTGCATAAGTTATTGTCTTTTCGTGTAAATGTTATAATGTAACACCTGCATTTGTGATTTAAGTCACGAATTTAATTCATCATTTCTAATACAGAGAAATGAGAATTACTTTTTTTTGCTTGCCAAACGTAGCATCGCTTGGCTAAGCTTAGGGTCGTTCACAAAGCAAGCGGCATCACGTAACAAATCTTGTGTTTCAGCTTGTAATTGCCTAGAACAATTTTCATTTTTTACAGGTGTTTGAGCTTTGATTCTCAGGCGCACTTGGATTTTCTGTAAATTTTCTAGACCACTAATTTGTGACAATTGTTGTATGTATTGCTTTTGAAGATAACCGAGTTGGCTAATCATGGCCTGATTTTCACCGGTAATTGTCAAAACGCCATTTTGATAACACACAACTTGCCATTGCTCCGGTTGGGGCAGGAGCGGTTGGATAAGTTTGCTAAGTTTCTGCCATGCAGCAACTTGCGTTGAGAGAAACGTTAAGTTTCCTGTTTTTAGATGTTTACTTGTTTGCCCAAAAACGTTTACAGGTTCAGACATACATCATTCCTTCATGTTTATGTCCTAATCTTATGCGCTTCTTTTGGTAGATATCAAGGACGAGATTCAGACAAGGGAACTTTGCTAAAAACAGTTTAAAGAGGTTTTTTTATGCATTTGCGACGTATTTTTGTAGCGTGTACTTTAGCAGCTTCAGCTTCAACCGTAGCTTTAGCTGAGTTAGTTGATCTAAAAGCCAATCAGGCACAAGTTTTAGATTTAAAAGCGGATTCTAATCCAGACCGTCTTGAACAACTCACCAAAACTTTAGCACAAGGGTCTTATTCAGAGTTTAAAACAGCAACAGAAGTTGCAGCACTTAAACCGACTGAAATCAACGTTACAATTCGTGGTGCAGAAAAAACCACTGTATTAAATAACGAGTCGCTTGAGAAAAAATATCCAAGCACTAAGTCAACTGATTATTCAGCATCTTCTGTATCAAGTAGCCCATATTCTTGGTTATTAGCCCATCCCTTACCCAATGGACGCGTAAGCTCAAATTACGGTGGTCGTACTATGGGAGGGCGTGCTGAAAACCATTCAGGTTTAGATCTCGCTGCACCTACAGGTACACCAATTTATGCTACAGGTCCTGGTGTAGTCACTAAATCAGGTTGGGGTACAGGTTATGGTCAATACGTTGAAATTAACCACGGTAATGGCTATGTCACCCGTTATGCACATGCTTCACGTTTAATTGCCCGTGTCGGTGAGCGTGTGAAAGCAGGTCAGCATATTGCTAATGTAGGCTGTACAGGTCGTTGTACTGGACCACATTTACACTATGAAGTGGTTAAAAACGGTCAGCGTAAGAACCCATCACCTTATTTGGCCATGTTGCGCTAATTTGGGGTAGATTTATACATTTAATGTATGAATTGTCAGCAAACGATTTAGTACGATCAGAGATGCTTTAAACGACTGACTTTATTTTAAACAGGGCTATTATTTAAAAAAGTAGCTTTGTTGTATGATAAACCGCCTATTTGGGCGGTTTTTTGTTGTTTTAAGGTGCTATAAAGCGGCCAGTATTTAGCTATGAAATACACCTCTGTAACTATATTCAGCTGCAACGATAACTTAATACGTCTAAAGTATGATACATATACATCCTAATATAGGTATATGGAATGGTAGATTATGGCGTTTTATGGTGATACTGACGCGCAAGAAACCCAAGAATGGCAAGAAGCGTTCGACTCTGTGGTTGAACACATGGGCACAGAACGTGCAGCCTTTTTATTAGAAAAATTGTATCAACGCGCGATTGCAAAGCATGTTCCCATTCAGCGCTTAAATACACCTTACTTAAATACGATTTCTGTAGCAGAACAGCCAGCGTTGCCGGGTGATCCAGACATGGAGCGCCGTATTCGTGCTTTAATCCGTTGGAATGCTTTGGCGATGGTACTGCGTGCCAATAAAACAGGTGATGACCTAGGTGGTCACTTAGCCAGCTTCGCGTCTTCTGCAACTTTATATGATGTTGGTTTTAACCACTTCTTCCGTGCCAATAGCGATAACTTTGGCGGCGACATGATTTACTACCAAGGTCACTGTGCCCCAGGTATTTATGCACGTTCGTTCTTAGAAGGTCGTTTAACTGAAGATCACTTAAACAACTTCCGTCGTGAAGTAGACGGTGTTGGCTTACCGTCATATCCACACCCATACTTAATGCCAGATTACTGGCAGTTCCCAACAGTATCGATGGGTCTTGGTCCAATCATGTCGATTTACCAAGCACACATTCAAAAATACTTAATGAACCGTGGCTTAATCAAAGAAGAAGACCGTAAAGTTTGGGCTTATCTTGGTGATGGCGAGATGGACGAACCAGAAAGTACAGGTGCGATTGCCCTTGCTGGTCGTGAAAAGCTAGATAACCTTGTGTGGGTGGTCAACTGTAACTTACAGCGTCTCGATGGTCCGGTACGTGGTAACGGCAAAATTATTCAAGAATTAGAATCTCTATTCCGTGGTGCAGGCTGGCGTGTGATTAAAGTGGTATGGGGTCGTCATTGGGATCCGCTACTTGATAAAGATAAATCTGGCGCTTTAAAAGCGATTATGGAAGAAGCTGTAGATGGCGACTACCAACGTTACCAAGTAAAAGGTGGTGCTTATACTCGTGCGCACTTCTTTGGTAAATATCCAGAAGCTGAAGAGTTAGTTAAAAACTTAAGCGACGAAGACATCGATAACTTAAACCGTGGTGGTCATGACCCGTACAAGGTTTATGCTGCCTATGCAGAAGCGATGAAATCGACAGGTCAACCAACAGTCATCTTAGCAAAAACTGTGAAAGGTTATGGTTTATCTGAAGAAATCGAAGCGGTGAACAAAACGCATCAAATCAAGAAAATGCAGCTTGAATCGCTTAAATATGTACGTAACCGTTTTAACTTGCCATTTACCGATGAGCAATTAGAAGAAGTTCCGTTCTACCGTCCAAGCGAAAACTCGCCTGAAATTAAATATATGAAGGCACGTCGTGAAGCGTTAGGTGGTTACTTACCTGCACGTCGTAAAGAAAGCGAATTACTTGCGATTCCAGAATTATCTGTATTTGATGCGGTACTTGCAGGTTCTAACGGTAAGCAACAATCTACAACGATGGTGATGGTGCGTTTAATTTCTTCTTTATTGAAAGAAAAAGCCATCAAAGACCGTGTTGTGCCAATTGTTCCAGATGAAGCACGTACATTTGGTTTAGAGGGGATGTTCCGTCAGTTGGGTATTTATGCCGCGCACGGTCAAAAGTACACCCCAGAAGACCAAGAACAATTGATGCATTACCGTGAAGCCAAAGACGGTCACATGCTACAAGAAGGAATTAACGAAGCAGGTGCGATGAGCGCGTGGGCTGCGTTGGCGACCAGTTATTCAACCAATAACTTGCCAATGATTCCAATGTACATGTACTACTCGATGTTTGGTTTCCAACGTATTGGTGACATTGCATGGGCAGCAGGCGACGCACAAGCACAAGGCTTCTTATTGGGTGCAACTGCAGGTCGTACAACCCTCAACGGTGAAGGTTTACAGCATCAAGACGGTCACTCACACATCTTAGCCAACACCATTCCAAACTGTATCTCTTATGATCCATGTTTCGGCTATGAGCTTGCTGTAATTGTGCATGACGGTTTAAAACGTATGTATGTGAACCAAGAGCGCGTGTTCTACTACTTAACAGTCATGAACGAAAACTACGAGCATCCTGCAATGCCACAAGGTGTTGAAGAAGGCATCAAACGTGGTATGTATTTACTTGAAGAAGATGAAAAAGCCACTGTTCAGCTGATGGGTTCAGGGGTGATTCTGCGTGAAGTGATTAAAGCGGCGCAAATCCTACGTGATGAATACCAAATCCATTCCAACGTATTTAGCGTAACCAGCTTCAACGAACTTGCGCGTGATGGTATGGCGTGTGAAGAATACAACCGCCTACACCCACTTGCAGAAGAAGTGAAAGAAGCTTGGGTATCTCAGCAATTACGTGGCACTAAAGGGATCGTGGTTTCAGCAACCGACCATATGCGTGCATACAGCGAACAAATTCGTGCCTATCTTCCAGACAACCGTCCATTTGTAGCGCTTGGTACTGATGGTTATGGTCGTTCAGATACACGTGCCAAATTACGTAGCTACTTTGGTGTAGATGCAGCACACATCGTTGTAGCAACGCTTAAAAAACTTGCTGATGAAGGCGAAGTAGATGCACGTTTAGTCAAAGATGCCATCTCTAGCTTTGAATTAGATACAGACCGTCCAGTGGCTTGGGCACCACAAGCAACACCATCAGTACACGCTGTTGCAGACTACAAAGAGGAGAAATAAGCATGCAAATTACGACTCCCGATATTGGTGTAGACAAAGCAACAGTCGCTGAAATTTTAGTGAAAGTGGGCGATACCATTGCTGTAGATGACAGCATTGTATTGCTTGAATCTGATAAAGCCTCTGTCGAAGTGCCAAGCACTTCGGCGGGTATGGTAAAAAGCATTTTAGTCAGCCTTGGTGATGAAGTTGCTGAAGGTGCGGTTTTGGTTGAACTTGAAGCAGAAGGTCAGGCAGCGCCTGCACCTGCTGCTGAAGCACCAAAAGCTGAAGCGCCAAAGGCAGAAGCTCAAGCGGCAGCTCCTGTTGCAGAACAAGCTGCGCCTGTAGCTGCAGCAGCATCACAAGTGGTTGATGTGCAAGTACCTGACATTGGCGTAGAAAAAGCCCTTGTGGGTGAAATTTTGGTTGCCGTAGGCGATGAAATTGATGTCGATCAAAGCATTGTTGTGGTTGAATCAGATAAAGCCACTGTAGAAGTGCCAAGTACGGTATCGGGTACAGTTGAAGCAATTGAAATTGCAGTGGGTGACAATGTCAAAGAAGGCGTTGTGATTCTGAAAGTAAAAACTGCAGGCGCAGCAGCACCTGCGGCAGCAGAACAAGCACCTGTGGCAACTAAACCTGCTGTAGAGACAGCAAAAGCCGAAGCAGCACCTGTTACCGCTGCACCAGCTGGCAAAATTGAAATTGCTGTACCTGATTTAGGTGTAGATAAGGCGGCTGTAGCTGAAATTTTAGTGGCTGTAGGCGACAAAGTTGAAAAAGACCAAAGCATCATTGTGGTTGAATCTGACAAAGCAACAGTTGAAGTGCCAAGCACCACAGCGGGTGTAATTACCGCGATTCATGTTGAACTGGGTCAAAACGTCTCTGAGGGCGTGGCTTTAGTTACAATCGAAGCTGAAGGTCAAGCGGCACCAGTTGCTGCTGCGCCTGTACAAGCACCAGCAAAAGCTGAAGTGCCGAAAGCAGCAGCTGCACCTGTACAAGCGGCAGCACCTTCGGCAGATAAACTGACCAAAGAGCAAAATGCGGCAAACGCGAAAGTCTATGCAGGTCCTGCGGTTCGTAAGCTTGCACGTGAATTAGGTGTGGTCTTGGCAGAAGTCAAAGCATCTGGTCCTCATGCACGTTTAATGAAAGAAGACTTATTTGCTTACGTGAAAACACGCTTAACTGCGCCAGCACCTGTTGCTGCTCCAGTAGCGGCTGCGGTTGCTGCAGGTTTACCAAAACTTCCAAGTTTTGATGCCTTTGGTGGTGTGGAAGAAAAAGCATTAACACGTTTACAGCAAGTGTCAATTCCGCAGTTGTCTTTAAACAACTATATTCCACAAGTCACACAGTTTGATTTAGCTGACATCACTGAGCTTGAAGCATGGCGTAATGATCTTAAAGGCAACTTTAAGAAAGAAGGTATCAGCCTGACCATTATGGCATTCATTATCAAAGCAGTGGCACACCTTCTTAAAGAAGAGCGTGAGTTTGCTGGTCACTTGGCGGATGATGGTAAATCGGTATTGTTACGTAACGAAATCCATATGGGGATCGCGGTCGCAACTCCAGATGGCTTAACCGTACCTGTACTGCGTAACCCAGACCAAAAATCAATTAAGCAAATTGCAGTTGAACTCGGTGAGTTAGGTCAAAAAGCACGTGATAAGAAATTGTCACCTAAAGACCTACAAGGTGCGAACTTCACCATTTCTAGCCTTGGTGCGATTGGTGGTACAGCGTTTACGCCACTGGTCAACTGGCCACAAGTAGCAATCTTAGGGATCTCACCTGCCACCATGCAGCCTGTTTGGAATGGTGAAGGCTTTGATCCACGCCTAATGCTTCCGCTTTCATTGTCATACGATCACCGTGTGATTAATGGTGCAGACGCAGCGCGCTTTACCAATAAGCTGACTAAACTGCTAAAAGACATTCGTACCTTGCTCATCTAATCAGATGAATTAAGGTGATTAAAGACCCTGCTACGGCAGGGTTTTTATTTTGGTTTGTAAATAAATTTTGAGTTGACTATAATGAGCTTACTTCATTGGGGAGTAGCCGCTTTTTACGCAAGGTAAAAAGGTGATGGTCAACATATTTGCTCTAAATTGAGCATGGTCATCATAGCAAAGAACCAAATGAGCTCAAATGAGCTTTGTTTTGTTGGCAAGACCTTTGATTTATCACTCTGCAGATTTTGGCTAGCAGGAGGGATAAGTCATTGGTATATATATGCTAGCCAGAGAAACACATCATGCATGAGTTCCTACTCTCAACTGCCATTGTTGCCTTGGCTGAAATGGGCGATAAGACCCAACTCTTAGCTTTATTACTGGCCGCGCGTTATCAAAAACCTGTACCTATTTTAATTGCCATCTTACTGGCTACCATCATTAATCACGGTCTATCCGCAGCTTTAGGGCAATGGGTGACAACTGTTATTGGACCTGAAATTCTACTTTGGATTGTGTCGATTGGTTTTATTGCTATGGCATTATGGATGCTAGTGCCAGATGAATTAGACGATGAAAGTGAAAGCATTAACAAGTGGCAACGCTATGGTGTTTTTGGTGCAACATTCATCTTATTTTTCTTGGCTGAAATTGGTGATAAAACCCAAATTGCAACAGTGGCTTTAGCAGCACGTTTTGATAGCTTAATTTGGGTCACTGCCGGAACCACCCTAGGAATGATGATTGCCAATGCCCCAGCGGTATTTGTTGGTAATAAACTGGCGGATAAGTTGCCCATCGCACTCATTCATAAAATTAGCGCAATTATTTTCTTAAGCATTGGGGTATGGACCTTAGCGCAGCATTACTTTTTTTAAAATTTAAGTTAAAAAGGCCCAATCCGTGATTGGGTTTTTTTATGTCCATTAAATTGTGTGATAAGTCACTTTATAGGTGTAATTGTTGTAAGTTGCAATAAAACCATATATTTTGTAAGGAATTGAACACTTTATTGAAAAAAATATTGGCTAAGGGGCATGGTATGGCGTTAGACCGCACCACATCACAAGTGTTATTTGATAACGGTACACATAAATGCATCAGCTTTACCAGTTTGGTAAAGGGCGAGGGGATTCAAGCCAATCAATTTTTAATTATCGACCATGGACGTGCTGCAGTACTTGATCCGGGTGGTGATCTCACTTATGTACCACTCACCATGGAACTGAGTAAATATACCAAGCTGAGTCATTTAGATTATGTCATGGCTTCACACCAAGACCCAGATATTATTACTTCTATGCCACGCTGGTTAGTATATACCGATGCCAAAATTGTCGCGTCCAAACTATGGGCGCGTTTTCTACCGCATCTGAATTCATCATTTACCAGTGAACGTATGAAGGGCAGTTGGCTTGATCGTCTGATTGAGTTGCCAGACCCAGGTCAAGTGATTCCTTTAGGTCAATCTTCAATTGTGGCCGTGCCAGCACACTTCTTACATTCGGTAGGTAATTTTCAATTTTATGACCCGATTGCCAAAATCTTATTTTCAGGTGATATGGGCGCTTCTATTGTGGAAGATGCCAATCAAATCGTCGATGACTTTGAGTTACATACGCGTAAGATGAAAGGCTTTCATCAGCGTTATATGTGTAATAATAAAGTGATTCGGCTGTGGGTTAATATGGTACGCACCATGGATGTAGACATGATTGTGCCGCAACATGGCTTACCATTTGTGGGCAAAGCCAAAATTAAACAATTCTTAGATTGGATTGAAACCTTGCAGTGCGGTACTGATTTAATGGATGAAAGCATTTTTAGTTACCCACATTAATATTCGCCATTAGTCACAAGAATCTTGCGTGAAAAAAACAGTTTTTTTAGAATTTTCGCTCCAAAAAATGCTGATGAAAAGAGCTAAAAAATGTTATCGCAGTTGGTGACTCAAGATTCGTGTTTAACCTGTGGCGCGTGCTGTGCCCACTTTCGGGTATCCTTTTACTGGGCAGAGGGTTTACATCTGCCGGAACATTATACTGAGCCTGTCACTGCGGTTTATAGTTGTATGACAGGTACCAATCAGGCCAATCCACGTTGCATTGCCTTAGAAGGTGAAGTGGGGGTAAATGTCAGTTGTTCAGTCTACGCAGCACGGAGTACGAGTTGTAAAGAAGTGCAAGCCGGTGACACTCAATGCAATAAAGCCCGTGCTCGCTACAACATGATTCCTTTGGTGCAAATTGAACCTGTCACTGCCGACAATGACGAGGACTTTGATCGCGTCAGTTAAATCTTGGGCAAAGTTCGCTTTGCCCAAATCTATAAGAAAAAGATGAATTTTTTATAAAAATTAAAAAAAATTTATTATAAATAAGATCTTGGTTTTAACTAAACTTATAAAATATTCAGCAAGATAGCTTTATTTTTGTGGTGTTTGCTTAAATTTAAATGAATAAAACTTAAAATTTTGTTTATAATGGCGCACGGAAATTACCAGTGAGACTGTTATGTTGACCATCGTTCAAGACGCGTTAACCTTCGATGATGTCCTATTACTCCCTGCCTACTCTACTGTCCTCCCAAAAGATGTCTCTTTAAAGACACGTTTAACTCGCGGCATTGAATTAAATATCCCACTTGTTTCAGCAGCGATGGATACTGTTACTGAATCTCGTATGGCGATTGCAATGGCGCAAAATGGCGGTATCGGTATTTTGCATAAAAACATGGATATTGCTGCACAAGCTGCAGAAGTACGCCGTGTGAAAAAATTTGAAGCGGGTATGGTGAAAGACCCTATTACGGTCAGCCCTGAAACAACTGTACGTGAATTGATGGCATTGACTCAAGCCAACAATATCAGTGGTGTACCTGTTGTCAAAGATGGCAAAGTGGTGGGTATTGTAACCGGTCGTGATACACGTTTTGAGACCAATCTTGAGCAACCAGTGAGTAACATCATGACTGGTCAAGATCGTCTTGTGACAGTACGTGAGGGTGAATCAAAAGAAAACATCCAAGCGTTATTGCAACAGCACCGTATTGAAAAAGTCATCGTTGTTGGTGAAAACAACGAACTGAAAGGTTTAATTACCGTGACTGACTTCCGCAAAGCGGAATTGTATCCAAATAGCTGTAAAGATGACTTAGGTCGTCTGCGTGTGGGTGCAGCGGTTGGTACAGGTGCAGAAACTCCAAGCCGTGTAGAAGCACTGGTTGAAGCTGGTGTAGATGCGATTGTTGTAGATACAGCACATGGTCACTCAGCAGGTGTCATTGAACGTGTACGTTGGGTTAAAGCCAACTATCCACAAGTTCAAGTGATTGGCGGTAACATTGCCACTGGTGATGCAGCGCTTGCACTCCTTGATGCTGGTGCAGATGCGGTGAAAGTAGGTATTGGTCCTGGTTCTATTTGTACTACGCGTATTGTTGCGGGTATTGGTATGCCACAAATCTCGGCCATTGATGCTGTTGCCAATGCACTAAAAGAGCAAATTCCATTAATCGCAGATGGTGGTATTCGTTTCTCTGGTGACATGGCTAAAGCCATTGGCGCAGGTGCAAGCACCATTATGGTGGGTTCACTTATGGCAGGTACTGAAGAAGCACCAGGCGAAGTTGAATTCTTCCAAGGTCGTTACTACAAAGCATACCGCGGTATGGGTTCATTAGGTGCGATGGCTGGTTCTACAGGTTCTGCGGACCGTTATTTCCAAGACGCAAAAGCGGGCGCGGAAAAACTAGTACCAGAAGGGATTGAAGGTCGCGTACCATACAAAGGCCCAATGGGTAACATCGTGCATCAAATGATGGGTGGTTTACGTTCATCTATGGGTTATACCGGTTCTGCAACAATTAACGATCTTCGTCAAAACGCGAAATTCGTGAAAATTACTGCAGCAGGTATGTCTGAATCACACGTACATGATGTAACGATTACCAAAGAAGCACCAAACTATCGCGTTGGTTAATTCTTAAGAGTTACTCAAAAAAGCCGTCATAAAATGACGGCTTTTTTGTGGTTTGGTGATAAAGTATTTGCGGTTTAAAACAATGCGCTGTTTACAAGGCAGCAATAAAAATACAGTGAGCAAAGTATGAGTTATTTTGGTACCGACGGTATTCGTGGCAAGTTTGGTGTGTTGCCAATCACACCAGAGTTCGCATTAAAATTAGGGTTCGCCGCGGGTAAGGTATTAAAACGCAATAGCAAAAAGAAAAAGCCAATTGTGGTGATGGGGAAAGATACACGTTTATCTGGCTACATTTTAGAATCTGCTTTACAAGCAGGTTTAAATGCAGCAGGGGTGTATGTGCATTTATTAGGGCCACTACCAACCCCTGCAATTGCCCATTTAACCCGTGCTTTGCATGCTAGCCTTGGGATTGTGATTTCAGCATCCCATAACCCATACTTTGATAACGGCATTAAATTCTTCTCTGCTGAAGGTAAAAAACTTCCGGATAGCTTACAAGATGAAATCAACCAAGAACTTGAAAATGACTTAGTCATTGAAGACACAGCGAACTTGGGTAAAAGCGTTCGTGTAAATGATGCCAATGGTCGTTATATCGAATTCTGTAAATCAACCTTCCCATACCATTTAGATCTTAATGATTTAAAAATTGTGGTGGATTGTGCTAATGGTTCAGCCTACAGCGTTGGTCCTGCAGTTTTCCGTGAATTGGGTGCCAAAGTCATTGCCATCTTTAATGAGCCAGATGGTTTAAATATTAATGAAGGTTGTGGCTCAACCCACCCGGAAAACCTGAAACAAGCTGTGCTTGAGCATCAAGCCGATTTAGGGATTGCTTTTGATGGTGATGCAGACCGAGTGATTATGATTGATCAACATGGTCAAGAAATCACAGGCGATCATATTCTGTATATTTTAGCTACGAAAGCTGCACAAAAACCTGCAGGGATTGTGGGGACATTGATGAGCAATATGGCGCTTGAATTAGCGCTACAACAAGCGGATGTGCCGTTTTTCCGTGCCAAAGTGGGTGATCGTTATGTTCTACAAGGTTTAGAGCAAAACGGTTGGGTAACCGGTGGTGAGCCATCGGGTCATATCTTAACTTTAGATAAGAGCACCACAGGTGATGCCATTATTGCGGCATTGCAAGTGTTAACCGTGATGGTTGAGCGTAATCAAAGCTTAGCTGAATTGGTTGCAGATTTTAAATTACTACCAAATGTCTTGGTCAATGTGCGTTTAGAGGCTATGTTTGATCCATACGCAGTACCTGCATTGGTGACTGAATTTGAAAAAGCTGAAGCACAGCTCAAAGGTCGTGGTCGTTTACTCATTCGTAAATCAGGCACTGAGCCTGTGATTCGCGTGATGGTCGAAGGTAATGACTTAGCAGAAGTGACTGCGTTAGCTCATCACTTGGCTGATGCGGTACGTGCCAACGCCGTTTAAGGAGCAAGCATGACAGATGTTGTTAAAGATTTAAGCGAACTGCGTTTAACGTATCAAAAAGGTGAGTTACATGAAGATCAAGTCAATGCTGATCCGCATGAACAGTTTTTAAATTGGTTTAACCACGCCTTAGAGGCGCGTTTACATGAACCCTATGCCATGTCGATTGCTACTGCAGATGGCAAAGGTCGTCCACATGTGCGTACGGTCTTGTTACGTGGTGCTCAAGCAACGGGTTATGATTTTTATACCAATTATGACAGTCAAAAAGGCCTAGATTTAGCCGCTAATCCGTATGCAGAAATTTTATTTTATTGGCCAGAGCTTGAACGCCAAGTGCGGATCTTTGGCCGTGTCGATAAAATTTCTGAGCAAGAGTCGACCGACTACTATCATAAGCGCCCACGTGAGAGCCAAATTGCAGCGCATATTAGTACCCCGCAAAGTGGTGTGATTGCTAGTCGTGAAGAATTGCAAAGTCGTTTCCAAGCTTTACAGGATCAAGTAGCCAGTCAAGATGACTTAGCTAAGCCAGAGTTTTGGGGCGGCTACCGCCTTGTGCCAGAGCATTACGAGTTTTGGCAAGGCCGACCAAATCGCTTACATGATCGGCTCATTTATGAAAGAATTGAAGCTCACTGGAAGCTACAACGTCTGATGCCTTAAATGACCAAGATCATTGTTCAACAACGTCCCTTTATCACACGCCCTGAAAATTTTCAGGGCGTGTCACCTTTGCTCGCCAACATCCTCGCGCGTCGTGGCGTGCAATCGATACAAGAATTAGAACTCAAACTTAAGCATCTACTCGCACCTAATATGCTGGGCTTGCCTCAAGCGATTGAACTCATTGATCAAGCCATTGATCAGGACAAAAAAATCGTGATTGTTGGTGATTATGATGCTGATGGCGCAACCAGTACCAGCTTAATGCTGCTCGCTCTACGCGCTATGGGTGCAGATGTCGATTATCTGGTACCAGATCGTTTTAAATATGGTTACGGTCTAACTCCAGCGATTGCAGATTTAGCTTTTGCACAATTTACCCCTGATTTACTGATTACGGTAGATAACGGTATTTCGAGCCATGAAGGGGTTCAACAAGCGCAAGACCATGGTATGCAAGTGATTATCACTGATCATCACTTGACCACCAAGCCTACACCCAAAGCTGAAGCGGTGGTCAATCCCAATCAACTCGGTTGTCCGTTTCCAAGTAAAGCCTTGGCTGGCGTTGGGGTGGCATTTTATGTGCTGGCCAATGTATCGAGTCAACGCAAAAAACACGGTAAAAGCCATGTCAATATGGTGCAATATCTAGATTTAGTGGCTCTAGGTACCTATGCCGATGTGGCCAGTCTTGATTACAACAACCGAATTTTAATTGATGCAGGTTTGCAGCGCATTCGTCAGCAGCAATGTCGCCCCGGTATACTTGCCTTACTCGATATTGCAAAGCGCGATACAGCAAGCCTTACAGCCTCTGATTTAGGTTTTGTGCTTGGGCCACGCATCAACGCTGCAGGACGCATGGAAACCATGGATATTGGCATTGAATGTCTATTGGCTGAAAGTTTAGAACACGCTTACCCAATTGCTGAACAATTGACCCAACTCAATGCCGAACGTCGCCAAGTCGAAGGCCAAATTAAACAAGATGCTTTAAATGAGTTAGAGAAAATTCAACTTGATCAGAATAACTTACCACATGCATTAGTATTATTTGAACCACATTGGCATCAAGGCGTTATTGGAATTGTGGCAGGGCGCTTAAAAGAACAATTCCATCGCCCAAGTATTGTTTTCGCGCGTGATGAAGATGGCATTCATATTAAAGGTTCAGCACGTTCTATTGATGGCATTCATATTCGTGATGCGATTGAAATGCTGGCCGAGCAATATCCACATTTAGTGAGTCATTTTGGCGGACATGCCGCCGCCGCAGGTCTAACCATTAAAAAACAACATTTTGCTGAGTTTAAAACTAAATTTGAGCAATTGATTGCCACAATGGATCCAGATTTATTCCAGGCAGTTTTATGGACGGATGGTGAATTGGCTGCCGATGAATTAAATCTAAATACGGTTGCACTGCTTAAAGATTTAAGTCCTTGGGGCCAAAAATTCCCAAGTCCTGTATTTGAGGGACGTTTTAAAATTGTGGATTTTCGCTGGCTTAAAGATGTGCACCTGAAATTGCGTTTAGCCTTAGATAATGCTCAAGTCGTGGAGGCTATCGCTTTTAATGCAGCCAGTAAATATGATTTTAATCCAATGCTAGATTATGTTGATTTAGTTTATGAACTAGACCGCAATGAATTTAATGGTAATGTCAGTCTACAACTTAAAGTTAATTATTTAAGCCAATAAAAAAAACCGCGCAGTCGCGCGGTTTTTATTTTCAGTATTTGGCTTAGTGCTTAGAAACGATATTTCGCTGCAATACCAAATTTGTTGTAATCATTGGTGAAATGTTCACCAAAGCCAATACGACCTTCAACACTTAGTTGTGGATTGAAGAATTTACGTGCATTGATACCAAACTCGCTTTTCTCTTCTAGATCATTGTCGTAGTAATCTGCACCAATACTTAAGGTTTTATCGATGTAGTAATCACCAGCAATGTTGTATTCATCTAGATCACCAAATGCAGCACCTGCTTCTACGTTAATGTCTTTACCATTACTTAAAGTCGTTACATATTTAGCGCGTAAAGTTGGGTCTGTACCATCGTTATTGTCATTGTCGTAGCCTTTAAGACCTGCGGCAACCAATAAGCCTGGGGCAAAGAAATAACCGACTTCTGCACCATAAGTTGTGGTTTCATTGTCAAATGTACCAATTGGGGTCTTAAGTTCAGCTTCGGTACGACCGACATTCGCACTTACATAGAAGTCAGAGTTAGGTACAAAGTACTCACCACCAATACCATAGCTGGTATATTCAGTTGCGCCAGTATCTTCAAAACCGACGTTTGCATTGACATTACTCGCACGGTCTAAATAAGCAGCTTCAGCCAGTGGGGCATTACGAGTTTGTACTGGATTAAAGTAGTACGTACCATTTAAACCGTAAGCTTCGCCTGAACTGCCACGATCTGGATCTGTATAGGCGAATGAACCGCCAACTTCAGCTTGGTATGCATGTGCTGCGGTACCTGTTAGTGCCACGGTCGTTAGAAGCGCAGATGCAATTGCTAATTTTTTCATGGAATTCCTCCCCCTATAAACTGTCTTAAAATAATACATTTCTTGTTACAACTTTCAGTCTAGAGTAATTTCAACTTTGGTCAATCACTGCAAAGTTACCGTTTTGTGACTTTGGTAATGTTATGTAAAGTAATTTTTATAAGTGATTGATTATAAATGACAGTTTTTTTGTGAGGCTTTTTATTTAGATATGTAAATTTAGCATATAAAAGTCAAAATGAAGTCTATTTTGTATGCATAGTCATCTATTGGGTTGGAATTTCAACTGCATAGAGTGAGTGATTTTAAAGGCTTAAAATTGGCATTCAGAATCTAAATAAGCACTGTGATATAATATTGGGCTATTTAAAGCTTACATTTGTTTGAGAGACGAACGTGGAAATTAATCCTTATCTATTACAGCTAAAAGACTTAAACGACCGTGGTCAAACACTACGGGGGTATCTTTGACTACGATCTAAAGAAAGAGCGTTTAGAAGAGGTTCTACGCGAGTTAGAAGATCCTGCGATTTGGAATGATCAAAGCCGTGCCCAAGCGATGGCCAAAGAAAAAGGCGAACTTGAAAACGTATTAAACGTATTAGATGGTCTTGCCACGCAGCTTGAAGATGCCCAAGCGATGCTTGATTTAGCAGTTGAAGCTGAAGAAGAAGAAATGTTAGCGGATGTGCAAGCTGAGCTTGATTCAGCAGAAGCAGAATTGGCTAAACTTGAATTTCGTCGTATGTTCAGCAATCCAATGGATCCAAATCCATGCTATGTGGAAATTCAAGCGGGTTCTGGTGGTACAGAGGCGCAAGACTGGGCATCGATGTTACTGCGTATGTACTTACGTTGGATCGAACGTCATGGCTTTAAAGCTGAAGTGATGGAAGAATCAGACGGTGATGTTGCAGGGATTAAATCTGCAACCATTCGTGTCGAAGGTGAGTATGCCTACGGTTGGTTACGTACCGAATCTGGTGTGCATCGTTTAGTCCGTAAATCTCCATTTGACTCAGGTAACCGTCGTCATACCTCATTCTCTGCGGTGTTTGTGTCACCTGAAGTGGATGACAATATCGAAATTGATATTAACCCAGCAGATGTGCGTACCGATACTTACCGTGCCTCAGGCGCGGGTGGTCAGCACATTAACAAAACTGACTCTGCGGTACGTTTAACCCACGCACCAACCGGGATTGTAGTGGCATGTCAGAACCAACGTTCACAACACGCCAACCGTGACCATGCATGGAAACAATTACGTGCCAAACTCTATGAATTAGAGATGAAGAAACGTAATGAAGCCGCACAAGCCTTAGAAGATACTAAATCTGATATTGGTTGGGGTAGCCAAATCCGTTCTTATGTGTTGGATGACTCACGTATTAAAGACCTACGTACTAGTGTTGAAAGCTCAAACACAGGTGCGGTACTTGATGGTGATCTAGATAAATTTATTGAAGCCAGCTTAAAGCAAGGTTTATAAGTTTTAATAAGGGCCTTGATTCGGGTTTTGGTTGTTTATCGTAAAAAATAGATATTAATATCTAAAAAATACGATATATTAAGCTAAATGCTGAATCAGGCCTTTGTGCAATTTGAAGAGTGTCTATGTCTATGGATATTGATTTAATCTTTAAAGCCTTAGCGAATCCTACGCGTCGGCAGATTTTGATGTGGCTCAAAGATCCTGCAGCGTATTTAGCTGCTGAAGAGTGCGGCAACTTTGAACGTGGCGTATGTGCTGGACAAATTGAACGTTTAGGTAATGTGTCGCAATCTACCATGTCTAATCATTTGTCTGTGTTACAGCAAGCAGGACTCATCCAAGCGCAAAAACACGGTCAATGGTCTTACTTCTCACGCAACGAAGCCTTAATTCAGCAATATATTGATCATTTACAACACTCGCTGTAATTCGAGTGATGAGGTAATTATGGCTGAACTCAATACTCCCTTAAGCTTGGGCGAATTAAAACTTAAAAACCGTGTGGTAATGGCACCTTTAACGCGTAGCCGTGCGACAGCTGAGCGTGTGCCTACAGCGATGATGGCAGAATACTATGCACAGCGTGCCAGCGCGGGTTTAATTATTGCAGAAGCAACTGTCATTTCAGAACAAGCCAACGGCTATTTAAATACCCCAGGCCTATTTAACCAAGCACAGGTTGAAGGTTGGAAGTTAGTCACTGATGCAGTGCATGCTAAAGGTGGTTTAATCGTATCGCAGTTATGGCATGTAGGCCGTGTTTCACATCCTGATTTACTCGGCGGTGAAACCCCAGTTTCGGCAAGTTCTGTACAACAAGCAGGGCATGTCAGCTTATTGCGTCCAAAACGTCCTTATGTGTTGCCACGTCCTTTGGAAATTGCAGAAATTCATGCGATTACCGAGCAATATAAACAAGCGGCAATTTATGCCAAAGATGCAGGTTTTGATGGCGTTGAATTGCATGCGGCCAATGGTTATTTAATTGACCAGTTTTTACAAAGTAGTACCAACCAACGTGAAGATGAATATGGTGGTTCGATTGAAAACCGTGCCCGTTTCCTACTCGAAGTGGTTGATGCCTTAATTGAAGTCTGGGGTGCGGGACGTGTTGGTGTCCATTTGGCCCCGCGTGGTGATGAGCATGATATGGGTGATGCGACTCCACGTGAAACATTTGGCTATGTGATGCAAGAATTGGGCAAACGTCAGATTGCCTTCTTCTTTACTCGAGAATATTTGGCTGACGACAGCATTTCACAAGACATGAAAGCACGTTCTAATGGCGTACCGTATATTGCCAATATGCGTTTAAGCCGTGAGGATGCCGTTGAGCTATTAGCTTCAGGTCAAGCCGATGCAGTGTCTTTTGGTAAGGCGTATATTGCTAATCCAGATTTATACGAGCGTTTATTAGTAGATGCGCCTTTAAATGAATTAAAGCTTGAAAATATGATTGGAACAGATGTAGCAGAAGGTTATATCGACTATCCAACACTCGAACAGATTTAAGCCTAAATTGCTTATTTCAGCGTCAAGCAATCGCTTGGCGCTTTTTTTATGCCTAATTTTCATGATGTTGCATAGATTTATCCTCTAAACTGTTGGCCTGTTGCTAGATGCTATGTCCGAACACCCGCAGATGATTTTAATCCATTTGAGTTGATATCGGTTGTTCATCGAGCAGATATCATCCAGCATTAATTTGCGTTAAATCTTAATATTTAGACAGATTTCTTTGTTTAAACACTTGATGACTTTTAACTTTAAAATCTTTTATGGGGGCAGCATGGCTGAGCTTTCTTCTGCAATCACTTTTGGTGAATTGCATCTTAAAAACCGCGTGGTTATGGCACCATTAACACGTACTCGAGTGGCGGATGATTTAATCCCAACGCCAATGATGGCAGAGTACTATGCGCAGCGTGCCAGTGCTGGCTTGATTATCTCTGAGGCGATTATTGTCTCGCAGCAGGCGATTGGTTATGCCAACACTCCTGCCTTGTTTACCCCTGAGCAGATTGCGGGCTGGCAGCGTGTAACCAAGGCTGTACATGATAAAGGCGGCTTAATTATGGCGCAGCTCTGGCATGTTGGTCGTATTTCACATCCGCATTTTCAAAATGGTAATCTGCCTGTGTCGGCAAGTGATGTAAAACCTGCAGGTCAGTTAAGTCTGTTACGACCTAAACAAGATTATGTCGCACCGCGTCCACTCACGCTTGCTGAAATTAAAACCACCATTGCTGACTTTAAACAAGCTGCAATCCATGCCAAAGCAGCGGGTTTTGATGGGGTAGAGTTACATGCGGCCAATGGTTATTTGGTTGATCAGTTCTTACAAAGTAGCACTAACTTGCGCGACGATGAATATGGTGGCTCTGTTGAAAATCGTGTGCGTTTTTTACTCGAAGTCATCGATGCTTTAATTGAGGTTTGGGGTGCGGGTCGTGTAGGTGTACATTTAGCACCACGTTGTGATGAAAATGACATGGGCGATGCTGATCCCAAAGAAACTTTTGGCTATGCAGTAGAAGCGCTTGCGCAACGTAAGATTGCCTTTTTCTTTACCCGTGAATATTTGGCAGATGATAGCATCTCGGGTTATATGAAATCGCGTGCCAACGGTGTGCCGTATATCGCCAATATGCGCTTAACCCGTCAAGATGCGATTGATTTACTGGCTTCCAATAAAGCCGATGCAGTGGCATTTGGTAAAGCTTACATTGCCAATCCTGATTTGTATGAGCGTTTGGTTGCAGATGCACAGTTAAATGAGGTGCAGCTCGATAAAATGATTGGTACAGATGTAGCAGAAGGTTATATCGACTATCCAACCTTACAACACGCTGAAGCTTAAATTGATACTCAAGCGTCAAGCAATCGCTTGGCGCTTTTATGCTTAGGAGAGATTAGGCTTTCTATTCTTCTGGCTGCTTCTCTGCTATATTCTGCGCTTTCCTTTCTTGTTATTTGAGGCGAATTCTTGGCTACTCCGTTTTGGTATAACGCAGCGCTCACTTTGATTAAGCCGATCTATCGTGCCCGTATTAAAAAACGTGCCACTAGCCCAGAACAACTTGCCCAAGAACTCACAGAACGCTTTGGCCCTTTTCAAAAGCCTAAGAATCAACAGGCGCTATGGTTTCATGTGGTTTCGGTCGGTGAGACCAATGCCGCGCAGCCAATGATCGAACATTATTTAAAGCAAGGTCATGCAGTTTTGGTGACGAATACCACCAAAACTGGTCAGGCGCGTGCCAAAGCTTTATTTGTAAAACCAGAATTTGAACACTTATTTCAAGCGGTGTACTTACCCGCAGATCAACGTGACTTAGTACGTGATTTTTACCAAAAATATCAACCTAAAATGTTGGCACTCATGGAAACTGAGCTATGGCCCAATTTGATTGATATTGCGCAAGAGTTTAAAGTGCCGTGCATCTTGCTCAATGCACGTTTATCGGCAAAATCAGCGCAAGGTTATGCCAAAGTTAAGCGTTTAACTCAAGGGATGCTCAATGGCTTAAATGCGTTATTAGCACAAGATCAAGCCACCCAAAAACGCTATATTGAATTGGGTATAGCAGCGCAGAACAGCCAAGTTTTAGGTAATGTAAAATTTGATATCAGCCCACCCACACACTTTATACAGCAGGCTCAAAAACTAAAGCAGGACTGGCAATTACAAGGTCGAAAAATGCTGACCCTTGCCAGCACGCATGCGCCTGAAGAAGCAGAGTTGTTGGCACAGCTTAAACCGGCTTTAATGGCAGACCCTCAGTTAACCTGTATTGTCGTACCGCGTCATCCTGAGCGTTTTGATGAGGTTTTTGCTGCCAGTCGCGCTTTAAATTTAACTACGCAACGGCGTAGTTTGGGCGAAAAAATTCAACACGATACTCAAGTCTATTTGGCTGACTCTATGGGTGAAATGTGGCTCTGGTATGCCTTAAGTCAAGCCTGCTATGTAGGGGGTTCACTGAATCAACCCGGTGGTGGGCATAATATTCTAGAGCCAATTGCTTTAAATGTGCCAACGGTTTTAGGAAAGAATTATTTTAATTTTCAAACTATTGTGGATGAGTTTGTTGCTGTAGATGGCGTTAAAGTGGTGAATGATTTTAGTGCGGCAAGTCAGGCATTATTGGCTTTAGTACAGGATCCTAGGCAAGCCCAAGCACTTAATGTGGCTGCGCAGCAGGTGATGCACAATAATCAAGGGGCTTTACATAAACATATTCAGATCATTGATCAATATGTATAAGGAAAGCCAATGAATATTGTCCTACTTGATCCTCGTCAAACCAGTAGCGATACTTGGTCAATTACAGCCAAACGTCAATTAGAGCATTTAAAAACCCATGTTGATGTGCAAGTGGGTGATACCTTAAAAGTAGGTATTGCTGAGGGAAAGCGTTACTTAACTGAAGTGGTTGCAGTAAATGAACAGCAAATTCGCATCAAACCCTTACATGAAGAAAGTGTGCCACAAAAGCTGCCGGTAACCTTAATTGTAGCGTTACCGCGCCCCAAGGTTTTACGCCGTTTAATTATGGATGCAGTGACCTTAGGGGTTGAACAAATTATCCTGATTCATAGTTATCGAGTAGATAAAAGTTATTGGCAAACGCCTCTCTTACAGCAGGTTGAGCATTATGTCACCCTTGGGCTTGAGCAAGCCGGTGATACCATTGCCCCAAAAGTAGCCATGTATAAACGCTTTAAACCTTTTGTTGAAGATGTATTACCAACCCTGATCAGCCAACAGCAACCTGCTTTTTTAGCGCATCCTTATGTAGAGCAGGTCATGCCACATGCAATCAACCAAACCTGTACTATTGTAATTGGGCCAGAGGGTGGTTTTATTCCTTATGAAATTGAATTACTTGTAAAAAACGGCTGCCAAGCCGCAAGCTTAGGCAACCGTATTATCCGGACTGAAACTGTGATTCCGTATTTAATTGGACGCTTATTTAGCAGTTGATGCTGCTGTCTGTTCACCGCGATAAACTTTAACTTCCTGTACAGGATAAGGAATCGAAATCCCGTGTTCAGCAAAGGCATGAATGACACGTTGTTGTACATCACTAATGGAAGCTGACATGGTGGTTTCGGTAGTATTGACCCACCACGTCACCGTTAAGTTGACTGAGAAATCTGCCAACGCATTGACGTTTACGCTAAAGCCTGGCTGACTTAAAATTGCTTGATCTTGATCTAAGATGGTTGTGATCACATCCTTGGCTTTTTGGACATCATCTTCATAACCAATACCCACCACAAACTGACAACGACGACGTGAATACGCGGTGTTTACTGTGACAGGGCTGGTATAAACGGTGGCATTTGGAATCACAATACGACGACCATCTGGTGAGCGTAAGAAAGTCGCACGAATCTGAATATCTTCAACCGTACCTTCCATGCCTGAAACAATAATGTCATCACCAATTTTAAACGGTTCGCCAAGTAGAATTAAAATACCAGATAATAAGTTTTGGAAAATATCTTTAAACGCAAAACCAATCGCGACCGAACCAATCCCTAGCGCACTCATTAATTGCCCTGGTGTAAAGCCGGGAATAGCAATCACCATGGCAATTAAAAAGCCAAAGAAGATAATGGCTGAACTACCGACACGGTTTAAGACCAAAACTAAGTTTTGCTTGGTATAGCTACGGTCAGATAAAGCTTTACGAATAAATAACTTAAACAGTTTTGAGAGCATGTAGAACACTGTAAACACAAAAATGGCGATACAGATATACGGTAAGCGTTCCCAAAATAGATTAATGAAATGGTCAATGGTCGAGTAAGCTTCGAGTGATTTATCGGTATACTCAGCCACAGTTTGAGCGGTTTTTGCGCTTGCTTCTTGTAACAGCTCAGAGGTGCCCTGAGTCACCTCTTTTAAGGTACTTTCTTGTTCAGCCACACGTATTCCAGTCAAAGTTATTTTGTTAGTATTTTGCCTGAAAAACGCTGAGAACTTAAGAATAGTTCGAGCTTAACTGTGTAATTATGCCGCAGCTTCGTGAAGTTGTTAGAAGAACTCGCTGCCTTTTTCTACGATCCGTTCGGCAGGTAAAAAGTCAATGCTTTGTTCATAACTACTTAATAACAGCAGCATACTAATAATCAACACTAGCATCAGCACAATACATGACCATGCAACGAATTTTTCCCAAAATGGGGTGATTCGCGCTGGGGCGTACATGTTACTGGTCGGATGGCCTTTTTTGACTAATAAATAAACAGAGAAAAACAAATTAATCATGGGCACAAAGCTTAACAGTGACCACCAGCCACTGGCATTAATATCATGTAAACGCCGAATAGTGATTACAAAAGCAAAATAGGTATATAGCCCAAAAAAGAGTAAGCTAAAAATATGATTAATAGTAGGTAAAAGGTAGGCGGCCGAATCTAAACTAAATGTGGCAAAGTTAAATAAACCTAAACTAAGCAATAAGCCAAAACCAATACAACAACTCGCCCACCACAGCACAGCATGCCATGCAATAAAGCTTAAACGCCCAAAACGACCTTGATAGCTTTTTAAACGTGGCGTAGATGGTAAGGGAGGTGTATCAAGAGGACTCATAACAGACCATTTTTATCGTAAAGGAATCAAAGATGCTGCAGCATCTAGCGGCATAACACAGCAAAATTATAAGAGTAAATGTTAAACAAGTAAAAATTCAGGGCGACGCGATGTTGCCATTCGATCAAGGAAGTTCGCTATGCAAGAAATTTATCCTGTTCCTGAACATCTTAAAAAAACGGCGCGCACCAATGAAGAACAATATTTTGCGCGCTATCAACATTCCATCACCAACCCAGAGGATTTTTGGCGTGAACAAGCCCTAAAACTCGATTGGACTAAGCCTTTTACTCAAGTCAAAAACAGCAGTTTTAATAAAGATGATTTTAAGATTGAGTGGTTTAGTGATGGTGAGCTCAATGTGTCTTATAACTGTTTAGATCGACATTTAAAAGAACATCCGCATAAACCTGCCATTATTTGGGAAGGTGATCATCCTTCGCGGCATAAAGTGATTTCTTTTGTGTCACTGCATGATGAAGTCTGTCGCTTTGCCAATGTATTGAAAAAAAATGGTATTCAAAAAGGTGATCGGGTCATGCTATATATGCCGATGGTGCCAGAGGCGGCCATTGCCATGTTAGCTTGTACGCGTATTGGTGCAGTGCATTGCGTAGTGTTTGGCGGCTTTTCACCAGAGGCTTTAGCCAGTCGTATTGAAGACTGCCAAGCTAAAATGGTAATTACCGCAGATTCAGCCATGCGCGGTGGCAAGCCCATTTATTTAAAAGCCAATGTTGATTTAGCCCTTGAGCAGCCCAATACCCACTCCATTGAACAGGTGATTGTGGTGCATCGTACGGGCAACGCCATTCATATGCAAATGGGGCGTGATGTGTGGTACCACATTGAAATCATGCAAGTCACAGATGATTGCCCGCCTGAACCGATGAACGCGGAAGATCCTTTATTTATTTTATATACCTCAGGTTCAACGGGTAAGCCTAAAGGTGTATTGCATAGCACAGGGGGCTATTTGACCTATGTCAATTGTACCTTCCGTGAAGTGTTTGATATTAAACAAGATGATGTGTTTTGGTGTACCGCAGATGTGGGTTGGATTACAGGTCATTCTTATGTTTTATATGGCCCTTTATCCAATGGTACTTCAACCGTGATGTACGAAGGTGTGCCGCAATACCCATCATGGGCGCGTACAGGTCATATTGTAGATAAGCATGATATTACCATTTTATATACTGCACCTACTGCGATTCGCTCCATGATGCGTGAGGGTGATGCTTTTGTACGAGAAAGTGATCGTAGCTCATTACGTCTGTTAGGTTCTGTAGGCGAACCGATTAACCCTGAAGCGTGGAATTGGTATTACAACGTTGTTGGAGAAGGGCGTTGTCCGATTGTTGATACGTGGTGGCAGACCGAAACTGGTGGTTTTATGATTAGCCCAATCCCTGGTGCTACAGCACTTAAACCGGGCTCAGCTACGCGCCCATTTTTTGGTGTGCAACCTGCGATTGTTGATGCAGAAGGACGTGAGCTTGAGGGTGAAGCAGAGGGTAACTTAATTATTAAAGACTCTTGGCCAGGGCAAATGCGTGGCATTTGGGGTGACCCAGCGCGTTTTTTTGACGCCTATTTTAGTACCTATGCCAACAGTTACTTTACTGGTGATGGCGCGCGCCGTGATAAAGATGGCTATTATTGGATTACTGGGCGGGTCGACGATGTGCTGAATATTTCCGGTCATCGTTTAGGTACAGCAGAAGTTGAAAGTGCTTTGGTGGCACATGATGCTGTGGCAGAAGCTGCGGTCGTCGGTATGCCACATGAGATTAAAGGTCAAGGTATTTGTACCTTTGTGACTTTGCAAGCCGACGTAGAAGCCACCGATCAATTGCATGATGAATTGATTCAATGGGTACGGAAAATTTTAGGCCCTGTAGCCACACCTGATGCATTGTACTTTGCGCCTGCTTTACCCAAAACCCGCTCTGGTAAAATCATGCGACGTATTTTAAGAAAAATTGCTGCCAATGAACTCGACAGCCTAGGCGATACCTCAACCTTAGCCGAGCCTCAAGTGGTAGACAATTTAATTCAAACAGTTTATCCAAAGCCCGATTAAGAACAACATGCCGCTTGCTTACAGCGGCATTGTATTTTTTTCAATAAGCACAGCAGGCATTTAGCTAAAGGCTTTACAACAGTTCTGCTAAGCTAAAATCACTCGAAGAATCCAGTATTATTATGAATATTGCACACAACAAAATCACTGATCCATTCAAAATTGCCGAAGATTTAGCCCAACAATTTGCCCAAACTGCAGCCGAGCGTGATAAGCAAGGCGGTAATCCTAAATACGAACGTGATTTAATCCGTGCAAGTGGCTTACTGAGTTTGTCGATTCCAAAGGAATTTGCTGGGCAGGAGGCAGATTGGGCCACTATTTTTAAGACTATTCAAATAATTGCCCGTGCGGATAGCTCATTAGCCCATGTATATGGTTTCCATCATTTACTGATTGCTACCGTAGAATTATTTTCTCAAAAACAACAATATGCAGCTTGGTTTGAGCGAACCGTTAAAGAAAATTTATTTTGGGGCAATAGTTTAAATCCCCTAGATCGTCGGACTAGCGCAACCAAAATTTCTGAACATGAGTACATTTTCCATGGGGATAAAAGCTTTTGCTCAGGCTCAATCGATTCGGATATGTTGTTGTGTTCGGGTTATACCCCTGAAGGTCAATTAGTGATTGGTGTCATTCCAACCCAGCGCGAAGGGGTGAGCTTTTTAGGCGATTGGAACAATATGGGGCAACGCCAAACAGACAGCGGCACCAGTCATTTTGAACAGGTTAAAATTCATCAACATGAATTACTGCTCAATCCTGGCCCGTTAAGTACTCCTTATTCGAGTTTACGTCCTTTAATTGCTCAATTGATTTTTGTGCATATGTTCTTAGGCGTAGCAGAAGGTGCATTTAATATTGCCAAAGAGACAGTGCACAACCAAAAAGCATGGTCTAAATCTTTAGCTGAAAATGCAGTCAATGATCCTTATACCCAGCGTCATTTTGCTGACTTTTATGTACAACTTGAAAGCGTACGTTTATTGGCAGCCAAAGCCGTAGCAACCTTACAGCAGGCGTGGGAGATCGGTGAGAACTTAACCGCAGAACAACGTGGTGAGGTCTCAATTGCCATTGCTACAGCTAAGATAGCCGCCACGAATACCTCACTCAACATTACCCAAAATATTTTCCAAGTCATGGGCGCGCGGGCCACTACAGCAAAACTCAATTTAGATCGTTTTTGGCGCAATGTACGCACACAAACTTTACATGACCCAGTCGATTATAAATATCAAGAAATTGGCGAATGGGTGCTCACTGATAAAGTCCCTGATCCAAGTTTCTATTCTTAAACAAAAAGCCCGCATCTGCGGGCTTTTTTATTAGGCTGCACGAGCCAGAATGCCTACTTGCCCCACAAAATAATTGTCACTGTTAGATAGATGCAGTTGATAGACCGGAAGTACCAAAGTTTTTTTATTAATGTGATTCCAGTTCACGCTATTGCGTGAAAAGGGCGCTGTGACCTTAGCAAAGGAATAGTGGTCACTTAAAGGTTGATGATGCACTAAGCCTTCTGGTGAAATATAAATAAATTCATCATCTTGACCATTGGGTTGCAGCTCTTGACTAAAGGTTGAGGCATTTAAACCAAAGGTTTGTTGTTTACGATTGCTGGCAGCAAACACCGGTTTGGGCTGCCATAGACTCAAAGGCTGCTGGCTTAAATTATAAGTACTACAACGATGTTCTTCACTTTCTAGCACTTTAATCCACTCACTGTCAGTGAAAATTTGCTGTTCGGCAGTGGTAAATAGATAATGTACAGTGCAAGGTTGGTCTTGTTGATGTTCTAACAAAGTGCAGCGATAAATTGCCTGCACAGTTTTATCAATTTTCAGAATAGGTTGATAACTGGTTGTACCTTGAGGTGAACGTGTCAAAACTAAATCGCCAACTTGTAAGGCTTGAATAGGTTGTAAACCGCATGGTGTATGCACCACAGTACCACTGACAAATCCTGTCTTTTGATTTTTCACGCTGTTATTCTCTTAATTATGCTGTTGCGAGGGTATTGTAATCGAATGCTAAAAAAATGCACAATTTATGCCAGAAAAATAAGCAATTTAGCTCAAAGTTGTAGATAAGTTGTCAGCTCATTTAGGTAGTATGAAAGATGTAATTAATAAATATAAAAAATATGGCATAAAAAAATCCCTTAAGCCGAGCCTTAAGGGATAAATCTTGGTGCATTTATTATTATTAGAATTTTTAAGCAGATTTTTGTTGCTGTTGTTGCTCAAGCTCGCGCACTAAAGGCAAGACCTTGGCACCAAAATATTCCACTTCTTCAATAAAATGTAAGAAGCCAGATAAAATCAGATCAACACCAATACTTTTCAGTTCAACAATTCGCTCAGCAATTTGCTGTGGCGTGCCAATTAAATTGGTTTTAAAACCATCGTTATACTGCACCAGGTCTTCAAAAGTTGATTTGGCCCAGTTACCTTCGCCTTCAAGGGTTGCAGCACCGGCTTCACGCGTAGCATCGCCAAAAGACTTCACTGCGTCTACATGTGCTTTATCGATAATCTCTTGCAATACAGCTTGCGCTTCTGCTTCGGTATCACGGGCGATAATAAAAGCATTCACGCCAATCTTAATCTGATGCTGATTGGCTGCAGCTTTTTCACGAAGATCATCAATTTGTTTTTTGAGTTCAGTGACTGTATTGCCATTGGTAAAATACCAATCGGATACACGGGATGCCATATCACGCGCAGCACGCGAACTGCCGCCTTGGAAAATTTCAATATGCGGCTTTTGCACAGGTTTTGGACTTAAGGTGTAGTTTTTAAACTGATAGAATTTACCGTCAAAGCTGTAATTATCTTGTGTCCAAACGCCTTTTAATGTGCGAATAAATTCTTCTGAGCGCTGATAACGCACGTCATGCTCAGGCCATTGTTCACCAATCGCATCAAATTCACCGCGGAACCAACCACTCACCACATTAATGGCAATGCGTCCGTTGCTCAGATGGTCAATGGTAGCCAATTGTTTGGCTGCAAGGGCAGGTTTCCAAGGTCCCGGTAAAATTGCTGCAATCACTTTTAAGCGTTCAGTTTTGGCTAATAAACCGTGACTAAAGCTCACTGATTCATGCTGATTTTCTGCATTATAACCGGCAGTAAAACGAATTTGGGTGAGGGCATAGTCAAAGCCTGCTTTTTCCGCAGTTTGTGCTAAACGCACATTGTAGTCATAGCTCCAATCGGTGCGTTGCTCAATGGTGCTGACCACTAAACCGCCACTGACGTTAGGTACCCAATATGCAAAAGTAATTGGCTGAGACATATGCTGACCCTCTGATAAAAATATGAAGATTAAGCCACTTCAGATGTCGCTTTTTTGCCATGTAGGCGTGCTTCGGCTGCATCTAGGCTAGGGACCGCGGCAGAAGGGAGCACTTCTTCTTGTTCAATCTGTTTGTTAATGCCTAGGTTTTGGCTGGCTTGAACAGTTTTCTCTTTCACCACTGCAGCACGTTGGCCTTTAGCAGGAGCCCACTCTAAAATTGGTAAAGCACGTGCAACAGCTAAGGTAATACGGGCACGCAGTAATTCGCTTTTAACGGTATATTCAGGCGTGAAGTCTTTATCTGTGGCATAGACGCCAATTGGTAAAGTTTGTGCTTGGAAGAAGCTAAACAATGGGCGTAATTGGTGCTCAAGAACTAAAGCATGACGCTCAGAACCGCCAGAAGCTGCTAATAAAACCGGTACATCAACTAAGGCAGTTTGTTCTACAAAATCAAAGAAATGCTTAAAAAGACCTGTAAATGATGCACGATACACTGGGGTACCCACAATTAAGGCATCGGCAGCTTCAACCGCAGCTAAATCATTTTGTACACGTTGTGGTAATTGGTTGCGGTAAATCGCTCCACCAAGTAAGTGTCCAATTTCACTAAACTTGATAAAATGCACGTTGATTGGTGTGGCATCACCTAGTTCATTTAAAATTTCTTGTACCAGTGCTTCAGTTTTTGATGGATTATTTAGACCGCCAGAAACAGCGACAATGTTTAATGGTTTTTGTGTTGAAGTTGTCATAATAAACTGCCCAATAGGTTCAATCTCGGATTGCTGTTTATTAATCAATACATCCCCTAATGTGTAAAATAATGAAAAAAAAATAGGTTATCTGTTTTTAAGATATAAGCTTTTTTTTTAGATTTTATGAATTAAAATAAATATAAGTATTTGAATAATAAATTTATATTTCATATGTATAAGGTTTGCGCTGTTCTGAATAAAATTTATATCAAAATCTGCTTAGATTATTCGGAAACGCTGCAAAAAGCGGCTTTTCTTTAACAAAAATGCAGCTTTAGTAAAAAATAATCAATTCTTGCGTATCGCTTCGGCTCGATGTGTGGTTAGAATAGAGCCTAATGTGCACCAGATCTTTCGCGTCACTACTTATGAATATTTTAATCGTTGATGACCATCCGTTATTTCGTCATGCGCTGATTCAAGCCGTACGTTATAGCTTACCGCAAGCCCAAATTCATGAGACTGCTGCTGTAAATGAATTTTACGAACGCTTAGAAAATGGCCCTGAACCTGATCTTGTTTTATTAGACTTAAACCTACCCGGTGCATCAGGCTTTTCGGCGCTGGTGCATGTACGTGCGCAGTATCCGGCACTGCCGATTATTGTCGTTTCAGCGCATGAAGAAGTTTCTATTATTCAACGTTCAATCGCGCACGGTGCGATGGGCTATATTCCAAAATCAGCCCATCCAAGCCATATTGGTGAAGCGATTCGTCAAGTCTTAGAGGGCGAAATTTGGCTACCACCAAATTTACCTGCCAATATGAACTTTGATCCGCGTGCGGCTGACGAGACGGCACTGGCTGAACGTATTCAATCGCTCACGCCACAGCAATTTCGCGTACTAATGATGGTGGCAGAAGGCTTGCTTAATAAGCAAATTGCCTATGAGCTCGATGTGTCAGAAGCTACGATTAAAGCGCATGTGACGGCAATTTTCCGTAAATTAGGCGTGCAAAACCGTACTCAAGCGGTGCTTGCCATTAACGCTTTAAATATTGAAGAACGTAAAGTTTAAAAATATTTAAAAAAAAGACCGCAACTGCGGTCTTTTTTATTTTAGGTGTTAGAGATTTTCAAACCTGACAGCCAAGCACGTAAGCCTGCTGGTTTAAGCGGTTTACGCAGTAGCATAATACTTAAGTCCTTGAGGCGCTGTGGTAACTCCGGATCAGAATCAGCAGTGATGAGTGCTACAGGCACTTGCTCTTGACGATGCGCTAAAATGAAATCCAAGCCTATTTTTTCATGATTCAAATGCTGGTCAACCAACCAAACCTGAATATTTTCGCGCTGAATAATCTCTGCTGCTTGTTCAGGTTCAGTGGCTTTAAACACTTGATAACCCCATTTGGTCAGTAGCGTGCTCATGCCCTCTAAAATGGTTTCATCATTATCTAAACATAAAATTTTGTACGCTTTGGTTTTCAGTGGAACAGCTTGCACCGGTTGTGCCACCACTCTAGGTGCTGCCACAATAGGTACTTCGATCATAAAGCAAGAGCCACGTCCTTGCTCTGAGTAAACATGCACAGGATAGTCCAACATGCTGGTCATGCGTTGTACGATGGCCAAGCCCAGTCCTAGACCTTGCTCACCCCAAGGTGAGGTATGTCCACAGCGTTCAAATTCTTGGAACAGTTTAATGCGCTGTGCTTCAGCAATACCAGGTCCTGTATCCCATACCCCAATTCGAATATGATGGGCACGTTCAGCGGAGCGTAATACCCCAACCACTACACGCCCTTTAGCCGTATAACGTAATGCATTACTGACAAAGTTTTGAATAATACGACGAATCCATTGTGGATCAGTATCAATCCAGAACTGTACATCGTGTACATTAAACTCAATGCCGCGTTGGGCTGCAATCGATTTAAATTGCAGCTCTAAATCGCTAAGTAAATCATGTAAGGGATAAGGCTGACGATTCGGTTGAATGGTTCCGCCCTCTAAACGCGCGATATCGAGTAGGGCAGAGAGCATGCTTTCTGCACCGTGTAAAGAACGGTCAAGCTGTTGCAGTGTCTTACGGTCTTCTTCAGACTGTACGCTTTGTTCAAGTGCAGTACTAAATAAACGTGCCGCATGCATTGGCTGTAATAAATCGTGACTTGCCGCGGCAATAAAACGACTCTTGGACATGTTGGCTTTATCAGCTTGTTCACGTGCCAATTGTTGTTCGGCTAAAGCATCAGCAAGCTGTTGCGTCCGATCTTGTACCCGTCCTTCGAGCAGGGCTTCATTTTCACGGAAAGCGGTAATATCGGCAAAAGTTGTTACAAACCCCCCACCTTCAATCGGATTACCACGCATTTGAATCACGCGGCCATCTTTACGCACGCGTTCAAATTCATGTGCACTACCCACTTTCATCCAATGAATACGTTTACGCACATGTTCTTCGATTGAGCCTGGACCACATTCGCCGCGTTCGGCGTTATAACGAATTAAATCGGCAATTGGGCAACCGACATAAACAATATCTTTTGGATAATCAAATAGTTTTAAATATTGATTGTTCCATGCCACTAAACACATATTCTCATCGACCACACTGACCCCTTGGGTCATATGGTCAATCATGGTCATAATGAGGTTTTGGTTAAAGCGTTGCCATTGAGAAGCTTGGTCTAAAATATTGGCCACCTGACCTAAAGCGAGACCATTATTCACCATGGCGGTGGTGAGTAAGGTTCGTGCTGAGGCTGCACCAATGGTGCCAGCTAAGTATTGTTCGGTAAAACGCCACCACATGCCATTGGCACTGCTATTTTCATTCAGAATAACGTTGTTTTGCGCGCAAAATTGCTGGAAGGCTTGAATGGTTGGACCATCACCGGTAATACGCTTGGCTAAGGCAATTAAATCCCCGACCTTTAGGCGTGCTACATCATGCTGCAAATAGCTCATTTCAGTTGAGCTACTTTGTGCAGGTAAAGGTTTGGTTTCGTAATAGAAGAAACTTTCTGCTTGGATTTGTTCAGCAATACTCGGGCGGAAAATTTTAGAGACCCAAATATACAATAAAACATTTAAACCTAAGGCCCAAATCACGCCATGGGTCAGTGGAGCAAAAGATTGAAAACCAAATAAAGCTTCAGGACGCAACCATGCTAAACCAAATGGACCTTGGTTTAAAAAGGCTTCGCTCATGACCAAATAATCAATTGGTAGACTGCGTAATACAGTAGGTAAAAATAGGGTATAGGCCCACATCGCAAAGCCTACAATCAGACCGGCATACACCCCTTGCTTACTGCCACCACGCCAATACAAACCGCCAATTAATGCAGGAGCAAACTGCGCCACAGCACTAAATGCGAGTAAACCAAATACCGAAAGTTGATCAATATCATTAAAGAAATGGAAGAATAAAAAGCCCAGTAGCATGACTGCCAAAATACAGACACGGCGCGTAAATTTAAGCACTAAAGGTAAGTGCTTATCATGACGTGACAACAAGCCTAAACGCCAAAGCCCTGGCATAATCAGGTCGTTACTGAGCATAATGGATAATGCCACCGAAGACACCAATAACATCCCTGTAGAGGCAGAGAAACCGCCCAAAAAGGCCAAGATGCTGAGCCAATCTTGGTTATAGCTTAAAGGTAGAGATAACACTGCAACATCTGGAATCGCCAGATATTCAGGCGCTGCATGTAGAGCCCAACTGGCAATCGGAATAATGGCAATGGTGGTTAAAATTAAATAAGTCGCAAACCAACGCCGCGCCCCGCGAATATGTTTTTCATCACGCAATTCCACCACAGCAACATGAAATTGACGCGGTAAACAAATAATCGCCAGTGCAGCAAGGAGGGTTTGAATCCAGAAGGTATCTGGCACCCCAAACAACTGTACTTGATGAAAAGTATGTGCAGCATCACGAGAAATTTGTTGTAAATTTCCAGGGTCAGCGCAAATAAAAAAGATCGCTACAGCAAGCAGCGCAAATAATTTAACAAAAGACTCAAATGCCACTGCCAGCATTAAACCACCATGCTGTTCGGTATTGGCAATTTGCCGAGTCCCAAAAATCATGGCTAAGATGGCTAAAATCGCAGTGAGTAACAGCACGCCATTGCTGGTAGCAGCTAAACTGGTGTTCTGATCCATAATCACCGTTGCACTTAAGGCAATGGCACGTAGCTGTAAGGCCAAATAGGGAATAATGGCAATTACTGCCAAAATGGTCACCAGTGAAGCTAAAGAGCCACTTTTGCCATAACGCGCTGCCACAAAGTCAGCAATTGACGAAATAGCATGATGCTGACGGACGCGTCCTAGACGGCGCCAGATATCGTAGCCTAAAGCCACAAACAAGAGTGGACCTAAATAAATAGGTAAAAAGATAATCCCTTCACGTACCGCAGCCCCTGTTGCGCCATAAAAAGTCCAAGATGAACAGTACACACCTAAAGTTAAACTAAACAATAACATGCGACCGCGCGTGCTTAAGCGACTGGCGTGTTTTTCACCAAAGAATGCACAGATAAAGAGAAGTGCGATATAGAGGGCCAGCACCCCCATGATAAGCCAACTGTTCATATTGCCTACAGGGTACAAATTATGCAGCTATGATAACCGATTGCTGAACTGCTCAGTCAGAATTGCTTAATTTTTAACGACCAAAGTCTAAATTACAAGCCCAGCGCAGATTGCTACTTTGGCAGCATAGATAATTCGAATTAAAAAATCGCGCTGAATGGTTTTCGCGCAGGGAGTACAACATGGATCAGGTACAAGTAGAACGTATTCTACAAAATCCAAAATTCAAAGAAATGGTGGCACGAAAAAGTCGCTTGAGCTGGACGCTCACGGCAATCATGCTTTTTGTTTATGTCGGTTTTATGCTCCTTGTGGGCTATAACAAAGAATTCTTATTGCAGTCCTTAAATGGCGGTGTCACGACTATAGGTATTCCCTTGGGTCTTGGCATTATTGTGCTGTCGTTTGTGCTATGCGGCGTGTATTCGTATATCGCCAACAACAAGCTCGATAGTTTAAATGACGACGCGATTCGCGAAGTTGAAGCCATTGCTCAGGAAAAAGGACCGCAGGTATGATTAAAGCTAAAGTTTTTGCTGCAGCAAGCTTGCTGCTGACGTCAGGTCTCGCATTTGCGGGCCCTGATTTGGGTGCCGCCGAGAAGCAACCGACCAACTGGCCTGCAATTATCATGTTTATGATCTTTGTTGGCGCAACCTTATTTATTACCAAATGGGCCGCAAAACAAACCACCAATACCAATGATTTCTATACTGCAGGTGGTGGTATTTCAGGTTTCCAAAATGGCTTAGCGATTGCGGGTGACTACATGTCTGCTGCATCGTTTTTAGGTATTTCAGCGATGGTGTTTATGTCAGGCTTTGATGGCTTGCTGTATTCACTCGGCTTCATGGTTGGCTGGCCAATCGTCCTGTTTTTAGTGGCTGAACGCTTACGTAACTTAGGTAAATTTAACCTTTCTGACGTGGTGTCTTTCCGTTTACAAGAAAAGCCAGTACGTACTTTGGCGGCTTTTAGCTCGCTGGTGGTGGTTGCGTTTTACCTCATTGCACAGATGGTCGGCGCAGGTCAGCTCATCAAACTACTGTTTGGCTTAAACTACAATATTGCAGTAGTGATTGTCGGTCTATTGATGATGGCGTATGTGATGTTTGGCGGCATGCTGGCAACCACATGGGTACAGATCATTAAAGCAGTCATGCTATTGTCTGGTGCAACGTTTATGGCCTTTATGGTAATGAAGGGCGTGGGCTTTAGCTTTACTGGCATGTTTGAACAATCAATCCAAGTGTTCTCTAAAGTACATGATCTTAATTTAGATGATGCAGCAAAAATTATGGGGCCGGGCAGTTTAGCGTCTAACCCAATTGATGCGATTTCTTTAGGCTTGGCGCTGATGTTTGGTACAGCTGGTTTACCACATATCTTAATGCGTTTCTTTACCGTTAAAGATGCCAAAGAAGCACGTAAATCAGTGGTAGTGGCAACAGGCTTTATTGGTTACTTCTACCTACTCACCTTTATTATTGGTTTCGGTGCGATCCTTTACGTATCAAACAACCCACAGTTCCTTGATGTAGCTAAAATGGCTGTTACAGGTAAGTTAGAGTTGGTGGGTGGTAATAACATGGCTGCGGTGCATCTATCTGATGCTGTGGGCGGCGACTTGTTTATGGGCTTTATTTCTGCGGTTGCCTTTGCCACGATTTTGGCGGTGGTTGCAGGTTTAACCCTGTCTGGCGCTTCAGCAATCTCGCATGACTTATATGCCAATGTATTTAAGAAAGGTCAAACCACCCCTGAATCTGAGCTGCGTATGTCAAAAATCGCAACTTTAGGTTTAGCGATCTTTGCCATGATTTTGGGTATTTTGTTTGAAAAACAAAACGTGGCCTTTATGGTGGGCTTGGCTTTCTCTGTAGCAGCATGTGCCAACTTCCCAGTTTTAGTGCTATCCATGTTCTGGAAAGGCTTAACCACACGCGGTGCAGTGGTGGGTGGTTTAGTGGGTCTTCTGCTTGCAGTATTGTTAATTATCTTATCTAAAGCCGTTTGGGTAGATACTTTAGGTATTTCGGATACAGCAGTGAATCCATTTAATGGCCCAGCCATCTTTGCAATGCCATTGGCTTTCCTTTGCTGCTGGTTATTCTCTGTTACCGATAATTCGCCACAAGCACAAGAAGAACGCCGTGCTTTTGATGCGCAGTTTGTACGTTCACAAACAGGTATTGGTATCTCGGGTGCATCTGATCACTAAGAGATGTTAAACCTAAAAAAAAGACCCTATTGGGTCTTTTTTTTATTCAGGTACACGATATTGGCTTGGCTCAATCAAAATATTACGCCAATAGACAGTTAGATTTTGTGCCACAATTTTATTGGGTAAATAGGCAGAATAAAGCGTCTGTTCAGGCTGATTGGTAGCCTTTAAACTAGAATATGTTCTTGAATCTGCGACATCCTGAATTCTCAGCTCACCTGCGTTAGGCAGGGTATTAGGTGCTTTAATTTGCCATGCAGTCGGGGTGCTAAATTTCACATGATAAGGAGTAGAGGCTGTTGTGACTTTGAGCTCACCACTCATAGCATAACGTTGGGTGGTGGCAAATTCATCCTCAGGTAAAGCCCGTTTTAAATCTGTAAAAAGATACTGCGTCCCTTGTGAATCAGCAATACTAAAATCTTGACTGGTGATGTACTGCGCTTCATAGGCATGCGGCTGATGAATTCGACCGTTTAAAGTAAATTTTTGACCATTAAGATCTAATACCAGATCGTAGAAGTCGAGTTCATAGCCATCTTGGTAATACACCACATTATCCACGCTATGAATGCCAAAATATGAAGTCTTGGCAATAGAGCCTGAACGGACAATAAAATCATCGCCGTGGTCATAAGCAATACGGCAAACTGCTGCTTCAGGGTCGACCTCTATACCCTCAACCGCTGGTCCATCTACTGTGGCCGATGCGTAATAAAGTACACTATCAGGACAGCGCTCAGCCAGTTCATCGTAGGTATATAAACCACGGTCTAAAAAGCCCCGATTGAGGCTTTCATTGCTAATCACATTACGCAAAAAGTCAGCGCTGATTCGTTCGGGACCATCCTTAGGTAAGGTTGAAGCATTTTTTTTACTGTCTGAGCCGCAACCTGCCACAAACACAGTACTTAAAGCTAAACTCAGACAAAGGAGCTTCGACATAGTTATTGTCCTTAAATTATTATTGTTTAGCGTATATTGAATAAAATTTAAGCGAAAAATACAAATACAGGCGATTTATTACATAACTATTCGGATGATTTAAAGTTGATTTAGCGCTTAAATTTCTGTTGTAGATCACGGTATAAGGCACTGTCTTGATCAAACCATGTGGCTTTGGCATTCAGTAATAAGCGTGCCACCAAATACGCACCTGTGACTTGTCCAATCACTGGTAAACCCAGCATTAAGCCAATGGCAGCAATTTTACTCACCTTTAAGCCAGAAACTTTGGCTGCCATCCATTTAAACTCTTGCCAACTGATCTCTTGTTGTTGATAGCGTTTAAATAATGCATAAATAGCCAACGATACGCTAACAATAGAAATAGCAGGGAAATAATCCCAAAAATGCTCATCGTTAGGATCTTTGGCAGTGACCCAAAGATCTACTGCATCTTCAACACTTTGCAACAGGAGTTTATCCGCACTGCTATTTTGATCTGGCAGAGACGCTAAAATTTGCTGTCCGGCAATTAAACTTTCTTCAGTGTTTTTTAGCTGCCAATGGCTTTGACCAGCGTGTACACTCACTTCAAACGTTAAGAGAAGGCCATCGCCCCACAGGGTTTGCATACACACTTCAAGCTGTTGAGTTTGATGTTTTAAATAGGCGACAAAGATGTAATCTTGCTCATGCTGTAATTTTAAAACATGGATGACAGCAAGCTGTGCTTTAATTTTTGCTACCACGTTGACAATCTGCGCTGCATCAATATGGCTTAAAAATTCCTGAATTTCAGGCAGATCAGCAGATTTTAATTGCGGCTCACTTAAGCGCAATGCCAACAGTACCGTATGAATTTTTTCATTTAAGCGCTGTTGCTGTAAGACGCTGACCAAGCATTGTGTGATGCTTAAGCGATTTATTTGTGTGTCTAAATAACAATATGGTTTTGGCACTTAGTCATCCTTTTGCTGTTGTTGTGCTTGGCCTTGTTGTTTACCTTGCTGAAAGGCTTCTTGCCAAATGGCTTTAATTTGCGCTTCACTGACACTTTCATGACGCGCTTTAGCTGCAAAATATCGATCCGCGACTTTCATAATGGCATAAGTTAAGGCATAGACCAGCGGAATAGACAGTAAGCCACCAAAGCCAAAAGTCACCGTTTTCCATACCCCAAGTGCCAATTGCTGCGCCAGCATGCCCAAACCTACCAAGCCAATCATTTCTTTAACCCAATCTAAAGCTTCATTTTCAGTGAGCGGTACGCCATGAATAGCCGCAATACGACTGGCAAAATAACCCTGTAATGGGGTCAACACTAAAATGTCGGCAAAGGGTAAGGGCTGAATCGAGACACCCGCACACGTCGCACAGGCGATATGTGTAATATTAGAAATTTTCTTCTCTTTTGATAAATCATCCCGTAATTCAATCTGTGTGATTTCTTGGCGTAGTTTAGCTGTGATTTTCATACAATTTTTGCTCATCGGCAGATGAGCTTCATGCTAAGTTAAGATTGCATAAAAAGACAACAGTGAACATCACATGCAAGCATTTGTGGATTTCTGGCGCACCTTTCGCCGTTTACCTTCAGCATGGCTTTTGGCTTTACAGTGCTTGATGTTGCTGTTGGCCCTGTTTAGTAATTATAGCCAGTCCTATCGTGCTTTAACGTGGTTACTTGGGGTATTAGTGTTATTGGTGATTGCTAAAGTCATCCGTCAGACCCCCGTATTTACCATTTTAGGGCTGACCTTTGTCGGGGTGGCAGTGTTATTTTCATTTTTAATTTTGCTGGGTTCATCTTCAGGTTTAATACAAATTATTGCTCACATATTTGAAGCATTTGCCTATTTTAGTGCTGCTTATGGGCTATTACGTTATATGTTTGAAGATCGTTATTTAACCTTAGATGAGTTATTTGCCGCAGCGGCAGTATTTACCTTATTGGCATGGGGCTTTGCCTTTTTATATAGTGCTTGCCAGTTGCTGATTCCAAATAGTTTTAGTCATTCAAGCGCGGCAGAACTGCAGAACTGGTTAGATTTACTGTTTTTAAGTTTTAGCTTGCAGTCTGCTACAGGCTTGTCGGACGTTATGCCCATCAGTCCTTTGGCACGGGTATTGGCCATGCTACAAATGTTTTGTGGTGTCATGTATTTGGCGGTCATCGTGTCGCGTTTAATTGCCTTACAATATATCCGTCATCTGCCAAAATCTTAAAGCTTACAGTAACCTTACTGTTTTTTTATGTAGTTTATCTTAGTCTTATTTAGAGTTTATTTTTTAATCTTGAACTCCGCTCTTGTTCTTTAGAACGCTATTTTTGATCGTTTGATCTGTCTTTATACAATAATATTTGGAGGAGTTATGCCCTCAAAAAATACATCTTGGTCGAGTAATATCAAGCCAAATGTTTTTTTCAGTACGGTTGCCATCATCGTTAGTTTTTTAGCAATCGTTATTCTTGCCCCAAATGCGTTTGAGTTAGTCACGCAACGTTTAAACCAATGGATTACTCATTCCTTTAGCTGGTTTTATGTATTAAGTGTTGCGATTTTTCTGATCTTACTGATTTATATTGCTGCCTCTAATATGGGCAAAATCAAATTAGGTCCTGACCATAGCCAACCTGAATATAGCAATGCCTCTTGGTTTGCCATGCTATTTACTGCAGGGATGGGGATTGGCTTAATGTTCTTTGGCGTCGCAGAGCCTGTGATGCATCATATCTCGCCACCCATTGGCGAAGGGCAAACAGTTGCCGCTGCTCAACAGGCCATGCGAGTGACGTTCTTCCATTGGGGCTTACATGCTTGGGCAATTTACGCCATTGTCGCTTTGGCATTGGCTTATTTTGCTTATCGACATAATTTACCTTTAAAAATCCGTTCTGCCTTGTATCCCTTAATTGGCAATAAAATTTACGGACCGATTGGCGATAGTGTCGATACCTTTGCCACAATTGGTACCGTATTTGGGGTTGCCACCACTTTAGGTTTTGGTGTTACACAAATTAATTCAGGTCTCAATTATTTATTTGGCTTACCCCAGTCCAACACGATGCAAGTGCTGTTAATTGTCGTGGTCAGTGCTATGGCAGCCACATCAGTCTGTCTAGGTCTAGATAAGGGAGTAAAACGTTTAGCTGAACTGAATTTGTTACTTGCCATTATTTTATTGCTATTTGTATTTTTGAGTGGACCAAGTATTTACTTGCTACAAACAACGATTCAAAACATTGGACAGTACAGCTCTAATTTATTTGCCATGACCTTTAATCTATATGCTTATCAATCGGATGATTGGATTGGGGGCTGGACCATTATGTATTGGGCTTGGTGGATTTCATGGTCACCTTTCGTGGGGATGTTTATTGCCCGCGTGTCGAAAGGACGTCAAATTCGTGAATTTATTGTAGGGGTAATGCTGATTCCTACTGGATTTACCCTGATTTGGATGGGCTTTATGGGGAATGCGGCTTTATATAGCATTTTGCATGACGGCAATAATGCTTTAATGGCAGCTGTACAGCGTGATTCGTCTATGGCTTTGTTTGAATTTTTACAACATTTACCATTTAGCCAAGGCATGAGTATCTTAGCGACCTTACTGATTATGCTGTTTTTTGTGACCTCGGCAGATTCGGGTGCCTTAGTGACAGACTACTTAACGGCTAAATCTGAAAACTCTCCAACATGGCAACGCCTATTTTGGATTGTGATCATGGCGACTTTAGCCATTAGCTTACTTTTAGTGGGCGGCTTAAGTGCTTTGCAATCAGCGACCATTATGAGTGCATTACCCTTTACTTTGATTATGCTGTTGATCTGTTGGGGCTTATTAAAGGCATTACGTTTAGATGCGATAAAAATGCAGGCCTTAGCAGCAGCACGAATTACGCCACGTGCTATTCAAAATCCACGCAGTTGGCAACAACGTTTAGGTTTGATTATGCATTATCCACATAGTCAGCCAGAAGTTGAAGCTTATATTCAACGCCAAGTGTTACGTGCCTTTAAACATATACAGGCAGAGTTTCATCGTCGTGGTTTACAGGTCAAAATTGTGCATGTAGAACATGGTTTACAATTGCGTGTGAATCATCAAAATGAGATGAATTTTGTCTATCAAGTGGTGGCTCGTGAAACACTGCCCCCAAGTTTTATGCCACAAGATCAGCAAAGTAGTTACTACCAAGCGGAAGTCTTTCTACGTGAGGGTGGACAAAACTATGATGTGATGGAATGGACGGAAGAAGACTTATTACAAGATATTATTGATCAATATGAACGTCATTTGCATTTTTTAAACTTGGTTCGCCAAGAATAAAAAAAGGACGCTTAGCGTCCTTTTTTAGATTCAGTTTCTAAATATTAGAAACGGAATTTAGCATTTAAGCCAACAGTTTCTGTATCAAGACGAGAGTTGTCTTCTGCATTTGCTTTCACAAATGATGCGCCTACTGCAACAGCTGGAGTGATGAAGTAGTTTACGTTCGCACCTAAAGCTGAGTCGGGAGAAGTAGCAAAGCTAGACTCGTAGTAAGACACGCCTAAACCTAATTTAGGTGTTACATAAAGCGTAGAACCTAAGTTAAATGCAGTGTCGTCGCCATAAACTAAGCCAGATTCAAATGCAACTGACATATTAGTACCGTCAATACCACCTACGTATTTAGTACGTGCAGTGATTGCATCTTGGTCTTCACCTAAAGTTTCAGCTTCGCCGTAACCTGCAACAACACCGTTGTTGGCTACTTTGAATGCGTCATAAGCAGTTTGGTTAGCAGCACTTGTATAACCTACCGCAACTAAGAAGTTAGGTAATGCTAAAGCACCAAGTTCTAATGCATAACGGTCGCCATTGTCTTCTAAACCAGCAGCTTTAGTAAGTTGGTTTTTCGCATCAGCGATTGTTGCGCTGTAAGATGCGCTTGCATATACAGGAACAACTGAAGTTGGGATGTAAGCTTCACCTTTAGCACCAAAGTTGTGTGCTACAAGGTCGATACCGTCGTTGCCTAATTCAGCATAGTTGTATGCAACTGCAACGTTAGAAGCATGGTTTAAGAATGCAGCTTCAGCTAAAGGACCTTTAGTCGCATCCACATTTTTAAAGTAGTAAGTACCTTGAACACCACCAACAAAATCTTTGTCATTTACTGTAGCGTCTACGTATTCAGCTTGGCCTTGTACTTCGAATTGGTAAGCTTGAGCACCGGTTACGGCTAAAAGTAGAGCAGTGGCTAAACCGAGTTTTTTCATAAGAGATACCAGCGATATTTAAAAATGTATTAAATTTACACTAGTAATTGTATTGTAACATTTTATTAAGTCAATGAAGTAAAAGAAGATTGTATTTTGGTTATTTGCTCTAAAATATGCTATAGAGCGAAAAATAAGCAAATAGAAAAATAGCAGTCAACGCGGAAAAAACTTTTCAGAACAAAAGAATAAGTAAATTTTGTGACAAGAAAAGTCAAAAAATATGAAAAATAGTGTGAAAAATATCCAAGATAAAATCGATAAAAATCGGTAAATTTATCGTTAAAAACTTTTATAGTGTTGTATTCGTGTAACTCAATTCATGTGATATTGAAATTAAAACTTAAAAATTCTCTATATAAGTAGCTGTGAATGGCTAGAAAATCTCGAGCTAAAATTTTTTCAGATATTATGTGATATATACCACATTTTAAAGAGAAAAAACGTTTAAAAAAAATACATATCGTTAGAGCAGGCTTTACTTCGTCTATATTTTATTTCATAATTTTCTACACAAAGTTGACTAGTTTAGTCGGCTTTTGTTGGTTTTCGATTTTCTATGAATCATTCAAATCGTAAGCTCTAAAACCTTGTGATTCTCCACGATATTGATATCGTTTTTATCCGCCCAGCTTTCCCCAAGGCTGGGCTTTTTTTTAGCTAAAATTTGTAATTTATCTAATCAATTTTCTATATTTATTGCACTAAATTGGTGCAATTTTAGGATGAGATAGATTTTCATTGGCATAAAAAAAACCCACTTTTCAAAGAAAAGTGGGTTTTTTAGCCAAAATCTGCGGGAAAATTAAAAAATCTGCTGAGGAATATTTTAATCTGCCCTAATGCGGTGCATTATGCACTTGTTTGTGGCATGTGTAAATATTTTCTTAAGATAAATATTGAAAAAAGACTAAATTTTTCAGCACTTTTTTTGCATTAATAAGGGTATCTAATTTTAAGTTTTTAATTTTTATATAATTTTTAATTCAGGCTTTTCATTATGTTTTTTTGATTGTTACAAGCGAAGATCATAAAATAACTTGGTCATTTGTACTTAGGCATTGGGATGCTTTTGCTTTGAAGTCATGCCATGAATAGATAACGTTTTATAAATTTTACTGGGCTTTAGGGCGTATAGATTGATGTATAAGCTACGTTCTGAGCGTATTCGCACGCATTTGCAGATTTCAATTATTGTTATTTTTGTCTGTTTAATTATTTTGGCAGTGCCCTTAATTTCTAAAACCTATCAGCAATATCAAAAAGATCAACATAACTTATTAGAAATTCAGGCATTAATCGCAATGTCGGATTTGTCTGAGATGATGTTAGCTGAAAGAATGCCTATGAATTTGCTGAATCATAGTCCTGCCCATCAGCGTGCGTTTTATTTGAATCAGCTACAGCAGCATCGTAAGCAGGTGAATCATAAACTGCTAAAAACTGCAGATATGTTACAACAAGCAGGTCTTTACGATATTGCATTGCAATTGCGTGAGCAGATTGTGCCTGAATTGGCACAGGCCAGACAATCCATTGACCATTATATGCAGCAGCCCTATGCACAGCGCCAACCACAACAGCTAAACCATGAGATTCAGAAAATTTTTCAGGCATGGGGTAAAGTTCATCTCCTGTTAAAAAAAACTCTAACTGAATCTAAAAGTTATGGGATGGAAAGTAGCCATCACTATACCATGTTGCTGATCTCGAGTTTGCAAGAACATGCCAGCCGAATTGCTTCTTACATTAAAGCCCCGGTAAGCTTTGGTCAGCCCATTCAAGAACAACAAAAACACAGCACACTGCAGACTTATCATCATGCGCTTTATTTATGGGGTTTGATTGGTAATATTCAGCCCTTTAATGAACGTAATCCTAAATTTATAGAGTTACAACAACGAGTTAAGCATGATTTTTTAGATGCAAGTGACAAAATGCTGCAAACTTTATTGGCGCAAAGTGCAGCAAAACAGCCCTATAGTTATACGCCCAAACAAATTACAGCCATAGCAGTAGACAGCTTTAGCGTAGTGCTCGATTTGCAACGTTATGTGTTAAACCAACGTTTAGATATGATTCAGCAACAACAGCAACAGACCCAACACGCCTTTTGGGTTACGTGTTTGGTGGTGGGTATTTGTTTACTGGCAGTTTTATTTACGGTCTTATACGCACGGCATCGAGTATTTTTACCGTTAATTTTGGCGCGTCATATGTTGCTAGAGCTCATGGATAATGAATCTAAGCGTGATTTAAATCATTCGCCAACCTTGATTGAGGCCATTGAAAAGATGAAGGAAACCCTTAAGCAGCGCGATGCCTTAGCCTTTCAATTAAAAAATTTAGCCAATACCGATGCTTTAACTGGTGTATCCAATCGAGTCGCTTTAGAAGAATATTTAAATTTAAAAGCTTACCAAGAGCAGGCTTTTGCTCAGACTGCCTTAATTGTTTTAGATATTGATAATTTTAAGCAGGTGAATGACCAGTATGGACATTTGCTAGGGGATGATGTGATTCGGCATATTGCCGAGCAACTTAAAGCCAATGTACGCAGTAGTGATTTAAGTGGTGCGTTATGGTGGTGATGAGTTTTTAGTCATTTTAGAAAACTGTACTTCTGGTGCGGCTTTATACATTGCCGATCAGATACGCTGTGCGATTAGTCATACCCCAGTAAATGTTGAAGGGCACTCGAGTTTATATGTGTCGGTGAGTGCTGGTGTGGCTGTAGGTGCAGATTCTTGGAAAGCTTTATTAGATAAAGCCGATCAAAGTTTATTAAGGGTTAAAGCGAGTGGGAAAAATGGGGTGGAGGGATAATGGATAAAAAAGCACAACGCTTAGAAGAAATTTTTAAGAAAAATAACAATGCAGGGATAGCAATCGCTATTACAGGAAGTTGGGGAATTGGAAAGTCTTTCTTTTGGAATAAATTCATAGAATCTAGAGTAAAAGAAGAAAAAAATACAAGGGATTCTTATCACTATAGATTAGCCAGTTTAAGTGACCATAAGGCGATTTTTAATAAGAAATATGCTTATGTTTCTCTATTTGGTGTTGAAAGTTTGGGTGATTTAAAAACCCAAATTTATACGCAGTTAAGTGGACATCATTTCTCAACGAAAGATCAGCCTAAATTTGAAGTACCGCGTTGGATGAAAGCTATTGCTTCGGGTTTAAAGGACGAAAAATTTTCACAGTGGGGCTTTTCGGCATCCATGCGATTTTTTGATGCTATGTTATTTACCCAAATCAAAGATGCAATTATTTGCTTTGATGACTTTGAAAGGATGTCGAATAAATTAGACATTAAAGATGTTATGGGTTTGGCAAATCAGTTGAAGTTAGAAAAGAATTGCCAAGTTGTTTTAATTTTAGATGAAAATAAAACAGAAGGTGAAAGTAAGAATAAATATGCTGAATATAAGGAAAAGTTAATAGATGAAGTCATAAAAATTACTTCTGTTGAGCCTTTAATTCGAGCTAAAGCAAAAGAAGTAAATATAGACGATGAATTGATTGATTTAATGATGAAATTTGCTGATGAGTTAGAAATTCATAATTTTCGGTTTTTTCAAAAAGTCATTAAATTATATAAAAAATTTAGGGAAGAGTTGCCTGATGAAGTTGCTTTCTCAACTAAAAAAATTATTTTAATTAGAGTTTTACAGGGATATTTAATTGAAGATTTTGGATCATTTCTACATATCAAATGGGAAGATTTTAATCTGTCTCATAGTATTGCTCGCAGAGTAAAAGAAGATAAAGATAAAAATAATATATTTAATAGACTAGAAAAAATTAATTTTAGCTTAGGCAACGCTAGTGATGAATGGGCATTAGAATTTCAAAAAGAATTTCAGCAAGAGGGGCAGACTGATTTTGATTTACTAAGTAAGCTAGCTAAATCACATTTAATCTCTAATGAAAACAATGCTGTAAAAGATGAATTTCATAACTTAATACAAAGTTTTTGGGGGTTACAAGCGGATGAAGATTTTGCGGAAAACCTTTATAAAAGCACCCAAAAGGTTATTGGCTTAGAAAATTTAAGCAACATTAGTTTTGCAATCAATTTAATAGAGCTAACCCAACCAAACAAAGAAATTAAAGAATTGGAAATACTGACTATAGATTGGATTAAAGAAAAAATAATTGCTGATAAGAGAGCATTTTATGGTGCAGAAAATTGGGGGGAGATTAGAGAAATTTTTAAAAATTCTATAGAAAATTTTCAAGAGAATTCAGTTTGTTTACCCAATTTAATAGATGCAATCTTTAAAAGATATATTCAAGGTGCTTTTAGTCCAGAGGATGAGTTAACCTTAGAAACAGCAAGTAAAGCTCACTGGAAAGAGTTGCTTTTTAATGAGATACCTCAAGACGAAAGGTTTTATAATGTGAATAGCAGTTATGTAGTAAAAAAAATCTTAACTGACTCTAGCAGCTTAGAATTTAAAAACTCATTTAGGCAAATAGTTATAGAGATATATGAGGAAAAAGGAAAAGAATCAGAGTTTTATAAAAACTATATGAATTATTTAATTTCACGACTAGACAATTAAAGACGGGCTCTTACGAGCCCTTTCTAAATCACTTTAACATCGGTTTTAAGAAACGACCAGTATGTGAAAGCTCAACATTTACAATCTCTTCAGGTGTCCCTTTAGCAATAATCATACCGCCACCTGAACCACCCTCAGGACCTAAGTCTACAATCCAATCTGCAGTTTTAATCACATCCAAATTATGCTCAATCACCACAATGGTATTACCCTTGTTACGCAGTTGATGCAAAATATCTAGCAACTTGGCAATATCATGGAAATGCAAACCTGTGGTTGGCTCATCTAACACATACAAAGTTTTACCTGTATCACGCTTAGCTAATTCACGCGCAAGTTTTACACGCTGTGCTTCACCACCTGATAAGGTGGTTGCCGATTGACCCAAACGGATATAACCCAAACCGACTTGATGTAAGGTTTCTAAACGACGATGAATCACCGGAATCGCATCAAAGAAATGCATTGCATCTTCTACGGTCATTTCTAAGACATCGGCAATGTTTTTGCCTTTGTAGCCCACTTCCAAGGTTTCGCGGTTATAGCGTTTGGCATGACAAGCATCACACGGCACATACATATCCGGTAAGAAATGCATTGCCACTTTAATCATGCCGTCACCTTCACAGGCTTCACAGCGACCGCCTTTGACGTTAAATGAGAAACGCCCTGCGGTATAACCACGCGCTTTGGCTTCTTGCGTTTGTGCAAACAATTCACGAATTGGGGTAAACAAACCTGTGTAAGTTGCAGGATTGGAACGTGGGGTACGGCCAATTGGGCTTTGGTCAATATCAACCACTTTATCTAAGAACTGCAAACCGTCAATCGAATCGAATTTCTCAGCGGTTAAGGTGGTGGCACCGTTTAATTGCGTGGCTGCTAAAGGCAATAAAGTCCGATTAATTAAAGTTGATTTACCTGAACCTGAAACACCTGTGACACAGGTCATGATGCCAAGGGGAATGGTGAGATCGACATTTTTTAGGTTATGACCTGCCGCACCCATGAGCTTAATCTGCTCATCAGGCTTAGGGGGGTGAATACGTGTTTTAGGCACTTCAATCTTCAGTTTTCCTGATAGATACTGACCCGTTAATGAATCAGGATTTGCCAAAATTTCATCATAGGTCCCTTCAGCAATCACATGACCGCCATGCACACCTGCACCCGGGCCAATATCAATAATATGATCGGCAGCGCGAATGGCATCTTCATCATGCTCTACCACAAGTACCGTATTACCCAAATCTCGTAAACGTACCAAGGTTTCTAATAAACGGTCGTTATCACGTTGATGTAAACCAATTGATGGTTCATCCAACACGTACATAACACCCATTAATCCTGCGCCAATTTGCGAAGCCAAACGAATCCGCTGTGCTTCACCGCCCGATAAGGTTTCGGCAGAACGCGATAGACTTAAATAATTTAAACCGACTGAAACTAAGAAATGCAGACGGTCTCGAATCTCTTTAAAGATTTTGTCGGCAATTTCACCTTTAGCGCCTTGCAGCTCTAAGCCTTGATAATATTGCTCAGCATCACCAATCGACATTTTGGTAATTTGGGCAATGGTCTTGTCCAAAATTTTGACATGCCGCGAAATTTCATTTAAACGTGAACCATCACAGGCATCACAAGCAGCATTGGATAAATACTGGGATAAATCGTCACGCACATAATTGCTTTCAGTTTCGCGGTAACGGCGCTCTAAATGCGGCAAAATTCCTTCAAAGGGCATGATCCGATTATGACGACGACCACGTTCATCAATATAACTTAAGTCAATTTTGTCGCGACCTGTGCCGTATAAGAATTTCTTTTGCGTGTCTTTATCCAATTCATTCCATGGCGTTTCCATAGAAAAACCATAATGATCCGCGACTTTTTGCAGCATGCTGTAATAATACGGACGTTGACGATCCCAACCACGAATCGTACCTTGGCTAATCGACAGTTCTGGATTATGAATCAGTTTATCTGCGCTAAAATGATTACGTGTTCCTAAGCCATCACAAACAGGGCAGGCACCAAAGGGATTGTTAAATGAGAATAAACGTGGCTCAAGTTCTGCAACTGCACGGTCACATTCAGGGCAAGAGTGTTTCGCTGAAAACACACGATCTGGATGTTCGCCTTTCATCCACGATAAAATCGCAATATCGCCACCTAAACGTAGTGCGGTTTCAAAACTTTCCGCAATACGGTTGCCTAAGTCGTCACGCACTTTAAAACGATCCACCACCACTTCAATGCTGTGTTTTTTCTTTTTGTCTAATTCAGGGATTGGATCTAAATCGACAATTTCACCATCGACACGGGCACGCACAAAACCCTGACCTTGTAACTGCTCAAATAAATTTGAATATTCACCTTTACGTTCACGTACTACAGGCGCAAGTAGCATTAAGGCAGTGCCTTCCTCTAAACCTTTGACCACATCGACCATTTCTGACACAGTTTGCGCCACCATCGGCAAATCATGTTCAGGGCAGTATGGCGTACCAACACGGGCATATAGCAAACGCAGATAGTCGTAAATTTCTGTGATTGTTCCTACGGTTGAACGCGGGTTATGACTGGTCGACTTCTGCTCAATGGCAATCGCTGGACTTAAACCTTCAATCGAGTCGACTTCAGGTTTTTCCATTTGCGATAAAAATTGGCGCGCATAAGCAGACAGTGATTCTACATAGCGACGTTGACCTTCGGCATATAAGGTATCAAAAGCAAGGGATGATTTACCTGAACCCGAAAGCCCCGTAATCACCACAAACTTATCGCGTGGAATATCAAGGTTCACATTTTTTAAATTATGGGTACGTGCACCTCGAATACGGATGTGACTTTGGCTCATGCAATGATCCTAAACATTAATCTTAAGAGCTTTATATGATAGCGCATGAAAAATGTTCAAGTGGACTTTGACTACATTTGTACGTCAAATTATGTCGGATCGTTTTGTTTGTGGGCAAAATGCTTGGCGTGATGCCTGAGATCAGAGCAAAAGCACCATGACCTAAAGGCACTTATTGGGTCAATCAAAAAGCCTGAGGATAGATCATCAGGCTGGGTATGCTTGATTGAAGTGATTTTAATGTTAGTCGTCTTATAGCGGCCAAGTGCGCTCATGGTAAGCACTGTCCCAAAATAGCCATTCTAATTCTGCACCGCGGCGATACGCTGCATGCATTTTAGCTAAGGTGTCAGCATCACAACGTGCCGCAACACGGTCAATGGTGGCCACCACTTCGCGTACTGCACTATGGAATTCTTCGCCAGCATAGGTATCAATCCAAGCTTGATACGGATTATTGGGTACCGATTGCGCCACAATATCGCGGCCGACTTCGGCATAAATCCAAAAACACGGCAACAGTGATGCTAACACTACAGGATAACTTTCTGACCATGCTGTCGCGGTTAAAAAGCTGGTGTAATGATGACAAGCTAAAGACAAGGGCGTGTTTTCAAATTCAGCTTGGCTGATTTGAAATTGACCTAAAAAGCTATTGTGCATTTCACGTTCAAACACAATTGCCAGTTTGGCGGCTTCGGCAAATTGAATCACATCTTGCGTATCAAAGGCTTTAGCGGCACACACTGCCAATGCACGGCCGTAGGCCACTAAATAATGTGCGTCTTGAATAATATAATGTTGAAAAGCAGTTTTGCTTAAGTTGCCTTGGCTTAAATGTTGATTAAATGGATGCGCTAAAATTTTTTGATAAATGTCGGCATGTTGTTGCCAAAGTTGGGCTGAAAAAAGCATTTTCTATTCTCATATGAAAAAACGCCTCGACTATAACAATTAAAACAACAGCGCCATAGGGCAAAAAATGCCGTGCTTTGAGCAATAAAAGCAGTCGGTATTTTGGCCTTTAGGAGTACAATAGCGCCAAATTATAAAATCCTGACCACCTGTTGTTGGTCACCATTTTATTGCAAATCTCTAATTTTAAGGTCAAATCGTTATGTGGAAACATTTTGGTTTCTCGATCATGTTTACGGTCGTGTGTCTTGCCTTATCTGCCTACTGGGGCTATACCCATGGGCCAGAAGCTGGCGTAAAAACAATGCTAACAGCACTCACCGTAACGGCCATTTTAGCCGTAATGGAAGTGTCACTATCCTTTGATAACGCCGTGGTCAATGCCTCGGTATTACGTGGTTGGGATCATTTTTGGAAAATGCTATTCCTGACTGTGGGCATTGTAATTGCCGTGTTTGGTATGCGTCTGATTTTCCCTGTGGTGATTGTGGCGGTCACGGCTGACATGGGCGCGATGGAAGTGGTCAATTTAGCCCTCAATGATCCAAAGAGCTATTCAGAAAAACTAATGGCCCATCATGCTGAAATTGCTGCCTTTGGTGGTTCTTTCTTATTACTAGTATTTTTAAATTTCTTCTTAGATGAAGAAAAAGATACCCATTGGTTCCGATTTTTAGAGCGTCGTTTGGCACATTTGGCGAGCGTGCCTGCAATGTCGGTATTTGTGGCTTTAATTGCCTTATTGGTGATGGCGGCGAATATTGCCGAAGAAACCCGTTTAGCGGTGGTGATGGCAGGGATTTGGGGCATTGTGGTCTATATTGGCGTACAAGTGCTGAGTCATTTATTGGGTGGTGAACCTGAAATTGACGAAAATGGTAATGCGATTGGCCATGACTCAAATGGCGCCTCAACAGGGGTAGTTAAAGCCGGTTTAGGTGGTTTCCTGTACTTAGAAGTATTAGATGCCTCATTTAGTTTTGACGGAGTGATTGGTGCTTTTGCGATTACTTCTGATGTTGTCATCATTATGCTCGGTCTTGCTATTGGTGCCATGTTTGTGCGTTCTATGACGATTTATTTGGTGGATAAAGGTACTTTAGATGCATATATCTACCTAGAACATGGCGCACATTATGCCATTGGTGCATTGGCATTTATTATGATTGCCAGCGGCACAGGTTTGCATGTCCCTGAAGTGGTAACAGGTTTGATTGGTGTGGCATTTATTGTTTGGGCGGTGATTGCCTCCATTCAATATCGTAAACAGCAAGAAAAGCTTAATTCCTAAAACCGATATTCACTATGGCGCATTTCAATGCGCCTTTTTTATGCCTGAAATAGCAGCTTGATGCTGAATGATGTAGCATATCGCTGACCTTGACATAAAATCCCAAACCCTATGATGAATGCCTTAGAACGACGCGCAACTTTTGCTTTAAGCAGTATTTTTGCTTTACGCATGTTGGGCTTATTCATGATTATTCCGGTGTTTTCAGTGGCAGGGCAGCAATATGCACATGCCACACCGATGCTGATTGGTTTAGCAGTTGGGGTCTATGGCCTGACTCAAGCCTTATTACAAATACCGTTTAGCCTGATTGCGGATCGTTATAGTCGTAAGCCTCTGGTGGTATTGGGGTTACTCATGTTTGCCTTGGGTGGTGCGGTCGCAGCCATGTCAGAGAGTATTTATGGGGTGATTATTGGTCGTGCCATTGCCGGTGGTGGGGCAGTCTCTGCGGTGGTGATGGCATTACTTGCTGATGTCACCCGTGAAGAGCAGCGCTCTAAAGCCATGGCCATGATGGGGATGAGTATTGGCTTATCTTTTGTGGTGGCATTTAGCTTGGGGCCGTGGCTGACCAGTTTGGTTGGCATTTCAGGTTTGTTTTGGGTCACCACCATCATGGGCTTAGCCGCAATTGTAATGCTAGCCTTAGTGCCTAAAGTGATCCGTCATCATAAAAATTTCCAACAAGGTTATCTGGCACAATTACAGCAAGTGCTAAAAATGGGTGATCTAAATCGTTTGCATGTTTCAGTGTTTAGCTTACATTTACTGCTGACAGCCATGTTTATTTATATGCCATCGCAGTTAATTAGCATGGCTGATTTACCGCTGTCGAGTCACGGATTAGTCTACTTGCCACTGTTGGTTTTAAGCCTGTTTTTTGCCTTTCCAAGCATTATTTTGGCAGAGAAATATCGCAAAATGCGCGGGATTTTTTTAACTGCCATTGGCGGCATTATTTTAGGGTTATTGGTACTGATTTTTGGTTTTGAATCAAAATATATCTTGCTGTTGGGCTTAGCTTTATTCTTTATTGCTTTTAATGTGATGGAAGCTTTATTGCCATCTTGGTTATCTAAATCTGCACCGATTCAGTCTAAAGCAACAGCGATGGGGGTGAATGCCTCGAGCCAATTCTTGGGTGCATTTTTTGGTGGTTTATTGGGTGGCCAGCTGTTGTTACTTAATAACACGGCCTTAGGTTGGAGCATTTTAAGTGCTATTGCTATACTGTGGTTGCTGATCAGCTTTGGTTTAAAACAACCGCGTTATTTATCCTCTATGGTATTTCGTTTGCCTGAGCAGCATAATACTCAAGATTGGACGGCAGAATTATTGGCCATTCGTGGTATTGAAGAAGTGTTAATCATGCCAGAGCAAAACGTGGCCTATGTTAAGGTTGAAAAACAACTGCTTGATGAGGCAGCGCGACAACAATTAACGCACTTGTTAGGGAAAGATATAGCCATTTAGGCTGAAGTCTTATAAAGTAAAACAAGCAAAAAATAGTGTTTAGGTATAGAACTCATGCGTGGTGTAAATAAAGTTATTTTAGTGGGTACGTTGGGTAAAGATCCGGAAACTAAACAGTTTCCAAATGGTGGTTCCATTACTCAATTTTCGATTGCAACCAGCGAAGCTTGGGTAGATAAAGCCAGCGGTGAACGTAAAGAACAAACCGAATGGCACCGTATTGTGCTCAATAACCGTTTAGGTGAAATTGCGCAGCAATATCTACGTAAAGGCTCTAAAGTGTACATCGAAGGTTCATTACGTACACGTAAGTGGACAGATCAAAATGGTCAAGAGCGTTACAGCACAGAAATCCGTGGCGACCAAATGCAAATGTTAGATTCACGCGGTCAAAGTGATGGCGCACAAGAAGGCGGTTTTGCTCAGCCACGTTTTAACAACAATCAAGGCAACCCAGGCGGTTATAACAACAACCAAGGTGGTTATAGCAATGCCAATCAAGGCGGCTATAACAATAATAACCAAGGTGGTTTTAATAACAACCAAGCAGGTTATGGTAACAATAATCCAGGTGCTTTTGCGCCACAAGCTGCACCTAAAGCGCCGGCTGCACAGCCACCAGCGGATATGGATGATGACTTACCGTTCTAAGGGCAGTCTTTTTAAAAAGCTCATCTTTGGATGAGCTTTTTTACAAACTTATAATCTAATAATTCGATCAATTTTATAAAAACAAACTGTTTTACCTATTTTTGAATTCGACGTATTCTAGCTTCACAGATAAGCAATCTCCGAAATTCAACCAAAGGAACATCTCATGAGCTTGATCAATACTGAAGTTAAACCGTTTAACGCGACAGCTTACCAAAACGGTCAATTCATCGAAGTGTCTGAAGCAGACATGAAAGGTAAATGGTCAGTTGTGTTCTTCTATCCAGCTGATTTTACGTTTGTATGTCCAACTGAGCTTGGCGACCTTGCAGACAATTATGCAGAGTTCCAAAAGTTAGGCGTGGAAATTTACGGTGTATCAACTGATACACATTTCACTCACAAGGCTTGGCACGATACCTCTGATGTGATTGGTAAAATCCAATACCCATTAATCGGCGATCCAACTTGGACTTTATCTAAAAACTTCGAAGTATTAATTGAATCTGCTGGTCTTGCTGACCGTGGTACTTTCGTTATCGATCCAGAAGGTAAAATCCAAATCGTTGAAATCAATGCAGGTGGGATTGGTCGTGATGCGCAAGAACTGCTTCGTAAAGTAAAAGCGGCGCAATATGTACATGCGCACCCAGGCGAAGTTTGCCCAGCAAAATGGAAAGAAGGCGAAGCAACTCTTGCACCTTCAATTGACTTAGTCGGTAAAATCTAAGTTCTTATTGAGTGTAGAAATAAAAAGCCAAAACCCAAAGCCTCGTGCTTTGGGTTTTTTTATGCCTGATAGCCCGGCGCCTGCTTGAGATGGCGTAAACCATCAATTAAAAATTCAATCAGTAAACGCATACTTAAGCGTTGGCCTTTACGTGAGGCATAGACCAATTGTACGGTACCTAAATTAGAACACCATTCGGGGAGGAGGTGAACTAAGCGGCCGGCTATAATATCTTGCTCAACTGTCAAATAAGGTAAATCTGCAATGCCTAAAGCATCGAGTGTGGCGTAGTAAACACCAGCTAAATCATTACTTTTAATTCTAGGCTCAAGCGGAACCACAAAGCTTTCTTGACCGTTAATATGTTGCATATACCAGCTATAGTGCTGTTGTTGGGTACCTAGGACAATACTTGGAAAATGCTGCAAATCGGCAAAATTTTGAATGCTGTGGCCTTGTAATAAATTGGGACTGGCTACCAAGCAATGCTGGGTTTTAATCACATCGCGCACAATTAAATTAGAGTTTTCAGTGGCATGAAAATTAGTTCGAATTGCCAAATCAATATCATCATGAATAAGATCAACACGGCGACTCGTAAGTTCTAATTCAACTTGTACTTTTGGATACTGTTTTAAAAAAGCATTGAGTAGATGACGAATCTGAAATTGCATCATCATATTTGGGCAGCTGATTTTAATCAGCCCTTCAGGTTCGCTACGTTGTTTGAGTAACACATCATCGGCATATTGCATTTGCGCCACGATTTTCGCGCATTCTTCATAAAACTCTTGACCTAAAGGAGTTACTTTAAAATGTCGAGTCGAACGTTGAATTAAACTAATTTGATGGCGTTCTTCTAAAGCCAAAATGCGTCGGCTAAGCTTGGATTTGGTAATTAAACTGGCTTCGCTTGCGGCACTAAAGCCACCATGCTTGACCACCAAATAAAAATAATAATAGTCGTCTAAGGTCTGCATGTTGCACATTACCTCATCATCATAAGAAAGGCTCAAATGCTAAAACACATTTGAGCCTTAGAGAGAGAATTTAACTTATTTTTTATTAAATTCATAACCGTGGATGAGGTTACGGTAGTCAGGAATATGTTGTGATAACAAGTTACCTAAGCCTTCCACATCATTACGCCAATCACGATGTAGCTCACACGCTAAACCAAACCAAGTAATCAATTGCGCGCCTGCTTGGCTCATACGGTTCCATGCTGAATCACGGGTTAAATGATTAAAAGTACCTGAAGCATCAGTGACTACAAATACATCATAGTCTTCAGCTAAGGCTGAAAGCGTTGGGAAAGCCACACATACTTCGGTAACTACACCGGCAATAATAATTTGTTTTTTGCCTGTCGCTTTGACTGCATCGACAAAATCTTGGTTATCCCATGCGTTAATTTGACCAGGACGGGCAATAAACGGTGCATCTGGGAACATTTCTTTGAGTTCTGGAACTAAGGGACCATTTGGACCTTGTTCGAAGCTGGTGGTTAAAATGGTCGGTAAATTAAAGTATTGAGCTGCTGCTGCCAGTGCCAATACGTTATTTTTAAATTTATCAGGGTCAATATCACGTACTAAAGACAATAGACCTGTTTGATGGTCAACCAAAAGTACAACCGCATTATCTTTATCTAAACGCACATAAGGTTTAGCCATGAGAAGTTCCTCGTTGTTATCAGCAGCACTTCGCTGCACTTGTTATGACTTTAGGGGTTAAAGTGAAAAAGCAGAAGAGACAAAAATGTGATAGTTATTTTCAAAATTAGGATAATTAAAAACCTGATCCAGTATAGTCATTTATTAGACCTCTTGCGAAAGTAAAAATCACCTCCATATAAATTTCATGAGATATAGCTAAATATAAAACATAAGCTACATCATCCTAAACGCAATATCCAAAGCTTCCGGAAGTGTTTTATTATTCTGAGCAACCATATGTCTGACTTTACTTTTTAAGACAGACCATGCTTTCTCAATAGGATTTAGATCAGGACTATATGCAGGCAGATAAACAATTCTTGTTTGATATCGTGCTGCCAAGTCATCAATTACGGGACCTTTATGAATTGATGCATTGTCTAAGATCAGCAAATATTTTTGAGTCTGCTCATCCTTTTGTTTTAAATCCTTCAACAAATATTCCAACCAACAGACAAAAACATTCCGATCACACGAGCCTTGAAATACTAAAGGTTGAATAAAATTGAATGGTGTATTCGATCTGACGGCACTGATCATACTGATTCTCGTGCCATGTCCACCTGACTTTAAAGCATGACAGCGCTGACCTCTTGGAGACCAACCATATTGTGCGGTTTCATGGGTGTTGATGCCTGATTCATCGATATAAAGAATGTGATCTTCACCATATTGCTGCTTCCACTGAGGCAAACACCACTCAAATACAGCACGGCTTAACTTGCAGGCTTGTTTGTAAAGAAAACTCTTTTTTTACGCGTCCAACCCATCTTATTCAGGGCTTTTAAAATGACATGATAGCCAACGCTATAACCGAATTGCTGTTCAAACAAGGGAATAAGATCTTTGGCTTGGGTAAATGGGGTTGTTTTTACAAATGCTTCAAAGGCTTGCAGGTCCAGAATCTTTGAGGGGCGTCCTACATTTGGAGATTTAGGTTGTTTGAGCTGACCGGTCTGCTGTTCGATCAGGATCCAATCATCGAGCGTGGTTCTGGCAATATTAAATATTTCGCACGTCTTCGATTTATGCTTTGACTCTTTATAAAACTGCATGGCTTTTTCGCGTAGATCGACAGAATATGTTTTTGGCATGATCTTAAAGATTAGAGTTTTTTCTATTGTAGCTCATATTAAGTTTTTAGCTATATCAGAAATTAAACCGTTTTTCAGATTCTGAATTCAAACGCTTAGTTGGCGTACCTCGACGAGTTTTTACTGAAATGGTAGAGGTTCTAGAAAAAGCAGAATCACTCAAAAAGAAATCAGGTCGACCTCATACTTTAGATATAGAGGATCAGTTGTTATTAACTCTCAATTACTTACGCAACTACAGC
>NZ_JCAKMW010000018.1:0-47500 GCF_059515805.1 Acinetobacter sp. CY05
GGCAAGAGAAACGGTTAAGAAATTTAAGCATTGTGAATATGTTGTGACCGATTTAGGGTACTATGGATTAGAGCAACATGGCTTTAAATTATTGATGCCCATAAAGAAAAAGAAGAATTTCCCGTTATTTAGTGTTGAGAAAAAGTACAATAAACTGATTGGAAAAATACGAGTTGTGATCGAACACATCAATAGTCAATTGAAAACATTTAGAATATTAAGTGAACGCTATCGAAATAGACGGAAAAGATTCGGTTTACGCATTAACTTAATTGCTGCACTAGTAAACCGAATAAACTTGCAATAACCACTTTCGCAAGAGGTCTTTTCTTTAGCTCAGTTTAAATTGAAAATATTACTTCTATGAAAAATATTCTTAGGGATTTAAGCCTAAATTTATCCAGCTGCATTTATTTGGATATGGTAAGGCATTAAAGAAAAACAGTCAGACATGTAGGAGGGTCTCTGGTCTGAGTGCCGTCTTCGAAGGTTTGGTGGAAGCCACGATACATCGCATCAAATTATTAGACGATAAATTGCCAGTAAGGAGCTTCTCTAGTGAGATGTATGCACATGTAGTAGTACTCAATAGATTTATAGAATTAATCTGTCCTCATACCTAAGCTGCATCTTAAAGTTGAATAATTAAGGGTAGCTCTGCCCCTATGAATCTTTGGGCAACAAAGCTAGTCCGTATAAAAAGTTATCTCTTCGGATAAAGTTTTGAGGGAATTTTGATAAGAATTGATAGAGTTGAGTGTTTTATATTGTAAGGTAATATAGTTTCATACTATACAGTTTATAAATAATTGATTTTAATCAATAAATTTTTAATATTAATTAAAGAAAATTTCATACTACTAACAACAAAATAATTTTTGATTCATTTAAAAATAAAAAAAGTTCCATACTTATTTCTTAATATACTGAAAAATATGTAAATATATTTTAAGTATAGAAAAAGTATGGAACTTTATTTTAGGGTGAAGGACTTTATTACATAGTATTAAACATTTTTACTCTATTACAAAAGCGCCCTTCTTTATGCACTGTATTATTCAACTGTTACCGATTTTGCCAAGTTACGCGGCTGATCGACGTCCGTACCACGTAACACTGCAACATGGTAAGACAGCAATTGCACAGGTACGCTATATACAATTGGCGCCAGAATTGGGCTAATACTTGGTACAGCGACCACATGTTGACGCTCTTTACAGCCAATACCGCTGTTTTCATCAGCAAAAACAAACAGTTCACCACCACGTGCTTGCACCTCTTCCATATTCGATTTTAGTTTATCGAGCATGTCATCTTTAGGTGCAAGAATCACCACTGGCATATCGTTATCCACGAGTGCCAATGGACCATGTTTGAGTTCACCTGCAGCATAGCCTTCAGCATGAATATAAGAAATTTCTTTAAGCTTTAACGCACCTTCTAAGGCAATCGGGAACTGTGTACCACGACCTAAGAATAAGCAATGCTGTTTTTCAACAAATAATTCAGATAAACGCAAAATTGAATCATTGTTTTGTAGGGTATCTAAAATCACTTTTGGCGTATGCCACAGCTCAGCGGCAATGCTAGAAATTCGCTCAGCATTAATGGTATTTTTTACTGCACCAATTTTAAGGACTAGAAGCATTAAAGCTGCAAGTTGGGTGGTAAAGGCTTTGGTCGAAGCTACACCAATCTCAGGACCCGCTAAAGTCAACAAGTTATGATTGGTCTCACGAATCATTGACGATGTTGCCACATTACAAATGGCCATCGTCGTAATATCTAAACCTTTAGCTCCTGCACGTTTTTGCGTATCACGTAATGCAGCTAAAGTATCAGCAGTTTCACCTGATTGTGAAATACATAGATATAAAGTATTGGCTACAACCACTGGCAAGCGATAGCGGAATTCGCTGGCAATTTCCACTTGGCATGGTAAATCAATTAGTTGTTCAAACCAATATTTAGCAATCATGCCCGCATGGTAACTGGTACCACAGGCAATAATTTGTATTTGCTGAATTTTCTCAAAATCTACAACTGCATCTTTTAAGAAATCAGGGCGTAGGGCATTGCCATCTAAAGCTTGAGAAATGGTTTGCTGAATGGCTTCAGGTTGCTCGTAAATTTCTTTCAGCATGTAATGCTTATATTCACCCTTAGATGCATTGCTGACCGTTGCATCTAATTCTTTCACTGGACGTTCAACTAGCTTACCATCGACAAAAACTTCAATGGTATTACGAGTTAAACGTGCAATATCACCTTCTTCAAGGTAGATAAAACGGTTGGTAATTGGCAATAATGCTAACTGATCCGAACTAATAAAGTTCTCGCCAATACCTACACCAATCACTAGCGGTGAACCTTCACGTACTGTGATGAGTTCATCTGGGTGTGAAGTGTGGACAATACCAAGCGCATAAGCACCTTTAAGTTGAGGAACAACTTTTTTGACTGCTTCTAATAAACTTGGCGTGGTTTTAAGGGCATCATTGACTAAATGCGCGACAACTTCGGTATCAGTTTGTGAAGTAAAGACATAGCCTAAAGCTTGTAAGTCATCTTTAAGTTCTTGATAGTTTTCGATAATACCGTTATGCACCACAGCCACATTGCCTGAAATATGCGGATGGGCATTATTTTCAGTCGGTTTACCATGCGTTGCCCAGCGAGTATGCGCAATACCCAATGAACCTGTGATATTTGATTCTTTAACAGCTTGATCAAGATTAGCCACTTTGCCCACACGGCGTTCGCGTAACACTTGACCTTGGCTGACTAAGGCTAGACCTGCTGAGTCATAGCCGCGATACTCAAGACGCTTTAGACCTTCAATTAAAATACTGGTAATACTACGTTCTGCAACGCCACCAACAATACCGCACATATTTAAATCCTCTTATTTCTTAACCTTTTGGGGGCGTGGATAGTTTTCTTTTACCAATTGTTTACTGCGTTCAAAAGCAAGGCTATGGTCTGCCACATCACGGGTAATCACTGAGCCTGCACCTACGGTTGCACCATTGCCAATGGTCACAGGAGCAACTAAAGAACTGTTTGAACCAATAAATGCAGCATCACCAATGATGGTTTTAAATTTATTGGCGCCATCATAGTTACAGGTAATTGTGCCTGCACCAATATTTGAGCCTGCGCCCACTTCTGCATCACCTAAATAAGTAAAGTGATTGGCTTTAGAACCAAGACCAATGCTCGAATTTTTAACTTCAACAAAGTTACCAATATGTACTTCGTCTGCAAGTTTAGCGCCTGGGCGTAAACGGGCAAATGGGCCAATCTGTACATTTTCACCCACTACTGCATTTTCAAATACGCTATATGGTTGAACTTTGGTGCCTGCTGCAATGGTGGTGTTTTTAATGATACAACCTGCACCAATTTCCACGTTGTCGCCTAAAGTCACCTCGCCTTCAATAATCACATTGATATCAATGCGAACGTCTCGACCAACAGTTAAATCACCACGTAAATCAAAACGACTTGGGTCAATTAAATGCACACCTTGTTGCATTAAGCTCTTGGCTTGAAAGGCTTGGAATTCACGTTCTAAGGCTGCTAGTTGTACGCGGTCATTGACGCCTTCAACTTCAAAAGCAAGTGTTGGTTGCACAGAGGCTACGGTCATACCATCGGCTAAAGCCATAGCGACAATATCTGTTAAGTAATATTCGCCTTGGGCATTGTCGTTAGACAGTTTTGGGAGCCACTCATGCAATTTGGCATTGCTGACACAGTAAATACCGGTGTTAATTTCTTGAATTTGGCGCTGCTCATCAGAAGCATCTTTATGCTCAACAATAGCTTGAATTGCGCCATTTTCACGCACAATACGCCCATAACCTGAAGCATCAGGCAGGGTAAGAGTGACTAAGCCAATACCGCTTTGTTGTGAAGCGTCGAGTAGACGTTGTAAAGTGTCTTGTGTTACACAAGGTACATCACCGGATAAAATTAACGACATACCCTCTTGTTTAAGGACGGGTAGGGTCATTTGTACCGCATGACCTGTACCGAGTTGCTCGGCTTGTTCGACCCAATCAATTTGTTCAGCTGCAAAAGCTTGTTGTACTAAAGCGCCGCCGTGACCGTAGATTGTAATAATATTATTGGCGTTCAATTTCTTGGCAGTGGCAATCACGTGACCCAACAATGGACGCCCTGCAAGCGGTTGCAATACCTTAGGTAAACTTGAACGCATGCGCGTGCCTTTACCGGCAGCTAAGATAATAACGGTCGTAGACATGAAAAATCCTACTTAATGATCTATGTCATTGTTAAATGTAAGTATGCCCAGATACATAATGCTGCCCAAATACCCGCGATAATATCATCGAGCATGATGCCAACGCCCCCACTGACTTGGCGATCTACAACATTAATTGGCCAAGGCTTCCAAATGTCAAACACTCGAAATAGCACAAAACCAATGAGTACCCAGAATAGACTCATTTGCCCGAAGTAAATGAGAGGTAAAAAAGTAATAGACTGTCCTGCAAACTCATCCCAGACGATACGCCCATCATCATGTACCTGCATGATTTGAGCGGTCTTTCCACAAATATAAATTCCCACCAAAGACATCAGGACGATAGCTAATATAGTGTTTATAAAGCCAAATGCAAGCCAAATAGGAATAAATATCAATGCGAAAGCTGAACCAAATGTGCCTGGTGCTTTAGGTGTTAGACCCGAACCAAAACCGACGCCACAGAACACAATAAAACGTTCAAAAGCAGACATACGGCTAAATTGAATAGGTGTTTTAGGCAAAATGTTGGTATCCGTTAAAATCGAAGTGATAAGCCTGTCCATATTGGGTAAATGTTAACCCAAGTGTGTTGTGCACTGCACCAATTTTACGATAAGCGAGATTAAGATTCAGCGCTTCAAGACGCGCATAATTTTCTGGACTGATGGTAAAGCACAACTCGTAGTCATCACCTCCAGCCAAAGCATAGCGATAACGCTGTTGTTCGTCTAAAGCAGCTAATGTGGCACTGAGCGGTAAATCATTGACTTCAATCACTGCACCCACTTGAGATGCCGTTAAAATATGGCTTAAATCTTGAGCTAAACCATCTGAAACATCAATCATACTCGAGGCTAAGCCTTTTAAAGCAGCACCTAATTCACAACGCGGTGTCGGATAATCGAGACGTTGTTGCAGGGGATGACCTAGATGTGCGAGGCCATAAGCAGCATCACCAACGGTGCCACTGACACAAATATAATCGCCTGGCATTGCACCAGAGCGGAGTACCCCTTGACCGTGTTCAATCCAACCAAGGGCGGTGACGGTAATAGTCAGATGTGGGCTTTGCGTGGTATCACCACCAATTAAACTTACACCAAATTGATCGCAACAATCATATAAACCCTGACTAAAGCCTTTGAGCCAGTCATGATCAATTTGGGGTAGGCTCAATGCCAATAAAATACTATGCGGTTTGGCACCCATTGCAGCAATATCAGATAAATTCACTGCCACAGATTTCCAGCCAATCGAATGTGGATGGGTTTCTACAGGAAAATGCCGACCTGCGACAGAGGTATCTGCGCAAATCACCAATTGTTGACCTTTTGGCGGGGTGAGCAGGGCTGAGTCATCACCCACACCTAAATCGACAGAGTTTTTATTCTGCCGATTAAAGTAGGTCTCAATAATTGAAAACTCAGCCATCGCAACAAACCAAAATTAATTTGCTTGTTGCTTTTCTGCTGCACGTAAAGTCGTTGCTAAGCGATCTAATACACCATTGATGTATTTGTGGCTATCGGCACCGCCAAAATGTTTCGCAAGCTCAATTGCTTCGTCTAAAACCACGCGATAAGGAATTTCAAGATGTTCTTGAAGTTCATAGGCGCCTAAACGAAGGGTCGCAAGTTCAACGCCATCTAGGGCATTTAATTCACGATCCAGCACAGGGATAAGCAGCTCATCTAGAGCTTCTGAGTTTGCAACCACTTGAGTCAACAATTCATGATAGTAGCCAAGATCCACTTTATGCATGGCATTGTCGGCACGTGTACGTGCTTCAATTTCATGCACAGGGTTGTGGCTCATTTGCCATTCATAAATACCTTGTACAGCAAAGCGACGTGCTTTACGTTTTGCTGCATAAGTTGCTTGAAGTGTTTGCGACATAGCGTTAAATAGCCTTTAACAAGTTAACCATTTCAATAGCAGTCAAGGCAGCTTCGCTACCTTTGTTGCCTGCTTTCGTACCAGAGCGTTCAATCGCTTGTTCGATACTATCCGTAGTTAATACACCGTTAATTACTGGTAAGCCAGTATCTAGACCAACAACGCCTAAACCTTTGGCACATTCACCCGCAACAAAGTCGAAGTGAGGTGTGCTACCACGAATTACCGCGCCAAGAGCAATGATTGCATCAAACTTATTGGTTGCTGCTAATTTCTTAGCCACAACTGGAAGTTCCCAAGCGCCGGGTGCATGAACAACAGTGATATTATCCTCTGATACACCATGACGTTTCAATGTATCAATTGCACCTTCTAGTAAATGTTCTACAACAAAACTGTTAAAACGACCCACTAAAATCGCATAACGGTCTTCGTTCGCGAGATGTAACATACCTTCAATACGGCGAACTGCCATAATAACCTCGATGATTTCTTAAGATGTTTGATTTGCGGTGATGTATTCCACCACTTCTAAGTTAAAACCTGAAAGTGCATTAAAACGTAATGGCGAACTTAACAGTTTCATTTTTTCTACGCCTAAATCGCGTAAGATTTGTGCACCAACACCAATGGTTTGATATTGCTGCGACAATGCTGCATTAGATTTAGTCTTCTTAGGTGCGGTTAAGCTCTCTAAAGCTGGACCTAAATCTTGTAAATGACGTTGACCAATCCATACCAAGACACCGCGCTCGCTGCTTGAAATTTCTTTTAAAGCACGATCTAAGTTCCAAGCGGGTTCACCGTCTTGTTTATTAATTTTGAGTAAGTCGCGTGCTGGGCTAAAACCATGTACACGTACGGTGGTCACACCTTGTTTAGGCTCACCCTTGACCAAAGCTAAATGAATATCTGGGTTACCCAATTCACGGTAACGGAATAATTCAAAAGTACCGTATTCAGTATCTAGTGTTTGTTGATCTAAACGTTCTACCGTTTGCTCATTGGTCATACGGTAGTGAATGAGGTCCGCAATGGTACCAATTTTAAGACCATGCTTTTCTGCAAAGACTTCTAAATCAGGACGGCGCGCCATACTGCCATCTTCATTAATAATTTCACAAATCACAGATGCTGGCTCTAAACCTGCTAAACGCGATAAATCACAACCTGCTTCGGTATGACCGGCACGGTGTAATACACCACCTGGCTGCGCCATTAACGGGAAAATATGCCCCGGTTGTACAATATCCGCAGGTTTAGCATGTGCTGCCACCGCAGTTTGAATGGTGTGGGCACGTTCGGCAGGAGAAATACCGGTTGAGATGCCTTCAGCCGCTTCAATAGAAAGGGTGAAATTAGTACCGTGCTGGGCACCGTTAGCATCAACCATTAAAGGCAGATTTAATTGTTGGCAACGCTCTTTACTCAACGTTAAGCAAACAAGGCCACGCGCGTGCGTGATCATAAAGTTGATGTCTTCCGGACGCACGTGCGTGGCAGCAATTACAAGATCACCTTCATTTTCACGGTCTTCATCATCCATAAGGATGACCATTTTTCCTGCACGGATATCTGCTACAAGCTCTTCAACTGTATTGAGCGGCATCAACCTTCACCTTCTTGTTTGTCTCAACGGACATTTCATTGCATTGATTGTGGGCATAGTCTAACGCTTTTATAGGCCTTTTGACTATGCTTATTGCTTTTCCCTAAAGTCCATTGTTATACACAGCAGCGTCATGTTTGAAAAGAGCTAGACTTTAAAGTGTGTTGATTATGCAACGTGTTTTAGCAAATAAAATGCAGAAAAACTGCGAAAAATATCAAAAAAAATGCAAAGTTAGCCAATTTTAGGAAAATTTTTACAGTAAAAAGCTCGAATGCCCATAGGATAAAACTTTAGTGGCAAGACTGCTTGGTTGCTTATTCTATGTGCAAGGGTAGTAAAAAATAATAGGCGAAAAAAAACCCTGATATAAAATCAGGGTTTTTTTAGAATCTGGAGCGGGAAAGGAGACTCGAACTCCCGACCCCAACCTTGGCAAGGTTATGCTCTACCAACTGAGCTATTCCCGCGGAGTCTATTCGGTTTTTTAAATAAAAAACTAAATCAAAAAAATTTGGAGCGGGAAAGGAGACTCGAACTCCCGACCCCAACCTTGGCAAGGTTATGCTCTACCAACTGAGCTATTCCCGCGGAGTCTATTCGGTTTTTTAAATAAAAAAACTAAATCAAAAAATTTTGAGCGGGAAAGGAGACTCGAACTCCCGACCCCAACCTTGGCAAGGTTATGCTCTACCAACTGAGCTATTCCCGCATGGCTACGTATAATACAGATTGAAAAAATTAGGTCAACACCTTTTTTTAAATTAATGCATTGTTTGAGTAAAATTGCAGCAAATTAATTTAATTTGATTAAAATCAAAGCATTTTTACCTGATTAATACGCTGACTACTGCTTTTTTAAAGGAGCACGCTATACTCAAATCAAAACGAATCAATGGTGAATACAATGTTAGAGCAGCAGTTAACACAGTGCTTAGAGGGACTGAACCCAACTTATTTAGAAGTGGTTAATGAATCTTCTGGTCATGGCGGCTATTATCCAGGTAAAGAATCGCATTTTAAAGTGGTGATTGTGAGTGATGTATTTGCAGGCTTACGTTTGGTACAACGTCATCAAAAAATCTATGCAGCAGTGGGTGATTTACTCAGCCCAGGTAAAATTCATGCACTGGCCATTCATGCGTTTGTAGCAGACGAATGGCAAGGTCAAGATACAGCAAGTCCAGAATGTGCGCACGCACCTAAAGCCTAAGGTAGATTATGGAAACTCAATTATTGGTCAAAATTATTCATATGAGCTTGGCCAGCCTACTGATTGTCGTCATGTTGGCACGTACAGCGAGTTTATTTGTAGGTACACAAGGTCAACAGCCAAGTCCCAAAGGGCGAAAAGTGTGGGTAGGTTTACAGCATTTTAGTTTAACTTTTATGGCTTTAACTGGTTTAATCTCTTTGTATTTAAAGGATTTTTTGGTACAGCCATGGTTCTATGCCAAAGTGGTGCTATTTTTTGTCATTGTCTCCTCAATGATCAAAGCTTTTAAACAAGATGATTCAGTTTTGTTGGTACAGCGTCGTGCTGGAATGGGAATTGCCATATTGGCTTTAATAGGCTTACTAGGTTTGGTTATTATTAAACCAGTTTTCTCGTGATTGTTGGACATAATTAAGCCCTGATTAAAACCTCTCAGTTAGACTGATGTAAAACTACACAATAAAAACTGAGGGGTAATTTATGCTGACACGCGTGGTCTTTAATCAAAAAGGTGGTGTGGGAAAATCCAGTATTGCTGTAAATTTGGCAGCACTAAGTGCTCAGCAAGGCTATACCACATTACTTATTGATTTAGATGCTCAAGCCAATGCCAGTCAATATGTGTTAGGGCAGGATGCCATTGCCAGCGCTGATTATTGGATCCAACCGAATATTCAAGAATATTTTCAAAATGTCTTAAATAGTCCTGCTAAAGGCCTACTGAGTAATGCTTTGGGTGGTTTATTAAAAAATCGTTCTCAAGGTTTAGCACCTTATATTCATCAATCTAAATTTGCCAATCTCGCAGTGGTACCAGCAAGTCCACATTTGGGCAGCTTAACTGCGGCCTTGGAGGCCAAACATAAAATTTATAAGTTACGTGACGCGCTAGCGGAGCTTAATGGGCAGTATCAGCGTATTTATATTGATACACCGCCTGCGTTTAATTTCTTTAGTTTATCGGCATTAATTGCTGCAGATCGCATCTTGATTCCTTTTGATTGTGATGTCTTTTCGCGCCGTGCTTTAGATAGCTTAATTCATAATATTATCGAAACACAGGATGATCATAATCCTGATTTAAAAATCGAAGGAATTGTAGTCAATCAGTATCAAATGCAAGCCAAATTACCCCGCAGTGTAGTAGCAGATTTAGTGGCGGAAGGTTTGCCCGTATTTGAAAATAAACTGCCGCCATCCGTGGTCATGAAAGAGTCACATCAACGTAATTTACCGTTAATCCATTTTGCCACAGAGCATAAATTGACGCAGGCCTATCAATCGTTGTTCAATGAAATAGAAGAATGAACATATTGAGATCGATATGAAAAAATTAACTGTTGCTGCTGTGTTGGCGAGCTGTGCTGTATTACTCAGCGCATGCTCAACGCCAGTTAAGCCTACTTATGTTTCGCCAACCCAATATCAAGCATTAAACTGTCAACAATTGCAAAGTGAATATAATCGCATCAGCCAATATATTGCCAATGGTGTAGAAACGCCAAAACGCACAGGTATGGGCGTAGGTGTTGGCCTTGGTGGTGGTTGGGGTAGTCGTGGTGGCTGGGGCTTAGCACCCAATGTATCGGTGAATATGGGACAGTCAAGTAATACCAAACGTAGCGAAGAAGCACGACTTTTGGGTCAACAAGAAGCTTTAGTACAAGCGGCAAAATTTAAAAACTGTCCTATGATTGTGCGTCAAAATGTAAAAAAATAATACGCTTTAAGCAGCCCAATGGAGTGTTTTAGGCTGCAGGATGCGAAGGGGTAAGGATGCTAGAGAACTGGATTTTTCTGATGGCTGTATTTGCTGTATTGATGATCCCTGGGCCGACCAATGCTTTATGGGCCAGTTCGGCTCATCAACAAGGCATTGCCAAAACCAGTGTTTATCTTCCGATGCAATTATTTGGTTATATCTATGCTATTAATTTATGGGCATTATTTATTCACTTAATGCAGCCTTACTGGCCAAAAATTAGTTTGGTTTTTCATGTGGCGAGTAGTCTTTATACGATTGGTTGGGCTTTTTATTTATGGAAAGCCAATCATTTACAAAAGTACAGTCAACAGCATCACACCATTCGCGCTTATCAATTGTTTTTTGCCACCTTAAAAAATCCTAAAGCGTTACTTTTTGCCGCAGGGATTTTTCCAATACAGACTTGGGATGATCCACAACGTACCCTTACAGTCTTTGCTTGTTTTAGTATTATTTTAATTCCAACAGCATTATTTTGGATGGGCTTTGGACGTGCCTTATTAGACCCTCAAAACAGTGCAAAAAATGCCGATCGCTTATATAAGGGATCGGCAGTTTTATTAATCGTGTGCGTACTACCAGTACTCATTGGCTTGTTTTAAGCTGGGGTTTTCTTAAAAAATCTTTGACGAATAACACCAATGACACCGGGTAAAACACTTAAAATAATGATGCCAAAAATTAAATGGGTGAAGTTATCTTTGACAATTGGCATATTGCCAAATAAGTAGCCCAAAATAACAAAAGAACTAATCCACAGCGCACCACCCACGATGTTATAGGTTAAGAAAAATTTATAATTCATATGACCTGCACCAGCGACAAAGGGCGCAAAGGTACGGGCAAATGGTACAAAGCGGGCAAAAATAATGGTTTTACCACCGTGCTTTTCAAAGAATTGTTGTGTAGCAAGTAAATGTTTTTTATTAATAAAGCGTGATTCAATTTCAAATACACGAGGCCCAATATAACGACCAATATGATAATTTAAAGTATCACCTAAAACCGCAGCAACAAACAACAGTGGAATTAAAATCCAAGGGTCCATAGCACCCGTTGATGCTGCTAAAGCCCCCGCTGCAAACAGTAAACTGTCACCTGGCAAAAATGGCATTACCACCAAACCAGTTTCCACAAAAATAATCAAAAACAAAATTGCATAAATCCACACCCCGTAATTGATGATGAATTCAAGCAAGTGATCGTCTACGTGTAAGATAAAATCGAGGAGTTCCATGAGCGGCAGCAAGCTAAAGTGTCGCCAAATGCTAACAGTCTAGGGGGGGAAAGTCAGTAGCCAAGTCAAATAATTTCAGCTTTTGTTGTGCTGTAATCATCTTGTAAAACTATAAGATTATAGAGGTATAAAACTGCTTAAATTACCACCAAAATTTACATTTAAAAAAAGTTGAGCTCTTAAAATAATGCTATCCATACAACAATCCAGAGAGAAATATGCAAAAAATTATTTTAAGTCTGTGTCTTGGTACAGCATTACTCAGCAGTCCTTTGGCCTTTGCCAAGTCAGATCAAGTGCTGTTGCAAGAAGCAGCTAAAAATCACGTGAGTGTTGCCAAAGCCAAAACACTTAAAGATGAAACTGGCGTGACCTTAACGGGTACCATTGTTAAGCATATTGCTGGCGATGATTTTGAGTTTAAAGATGCTACAGGCAGCATTATGCTAGATATCGATGATGATCTATGGAAACCGATGCAACTCAAAGCTGGTGATAAAGTGAAGCTGATGGGTGAAGTGGATACCCATCGTAGTAAACCTACAGATATTGAAGTGATTAAACTACAACGTCTGCCTTAAGTCCGCAATTTCAGCCAAAATAATCAGGTTAGAAGCTAAATTGGTTAAAAAGGCACAGTTTAGTTTTTAACCTTATCTGAATAGTGTGCCTAATCGTAGGAAAAATGCTAGAATAGCGCGCTTATATTCGTTGCCTGCATAGTTGTTTGCCATGACTACCAATACCCAAATTACTGAAGATCGTATCCTGATTCTGGATTTCGGTTCTCAATATAGTCAGCTTATTGCACGTCGTGTACGTGAAGCTGGTGTTTATTCAGAAATGTACGCCTTTGATATGTCTGAAGAAGACATTCGTGCATTTAACCCAAACGGGATCATCCTGTCAGGTGGTCCAGAAAGTGTTCATGAAGAAGGTAGTCCACGCGCACCGCAAGTTGTATTTGAACTTGGTGTACCTGTTCTTGGTATTTGCTATGGTCTACAAACCATGTCTGCACAGCTTGGCGGTAAAGTAGAGCCAGGTACTGTTCACGAATTTGGTTATGCAGAAGTGAATATTCAAGTGCGCGACAAACTTATTGGCGACCTTGAAGATTCTAAAGACCAGTTAAAAGTTTGGATGAGTCACGGCGATAAAGTGACTGCCATTCCTGAAGGTTTCCAAATTACTGCTAGCACACCAAGTTGCCCAGTGGCGATGGTTTCTGACGAAGCACGTCGTTTCTATGGTATTCAATTCCACCCAGAAGTGACTCACACTGCAAAAGGTGCTGAATTACTGTCTAACTTCGTACACAACATTTGTGGTTGCCGTGCGCTTTGGAATTCTGAAAACATTATTGACCTACGTGTAGAACAGCTTCGTCAACAAATTGGCGATCAAAAAGTGCTTCTAGGTCTTTCAGGTGGTGTGGATTCATCTGTTGTGGCTGCGCTTTTACACCGTGCGATTGGCGATCAATTGACATGTGTATTCGTAGATAACGGTTTATTACGTTTGAACGAAGGCGAGCAAGTGATGGACATGTTTGCGAAAAACATGGGTATTCGCGTGATCCGTGCTGATGCTGAAGATCGTTTCTTATCTGCACTTGCAGGTGAAGTTGATCCTGAGAAAAAACGTAAAATCATTGGTCGTGAATTCATCGAAGTATTTGCTGAAGAAGCACGTAAGTTAGATGGCGTAAACTTCCTTGCACAAGGTACGATTTACCCAGACGTGATCGAATCTGCTGCAACCAAAAATGGTAAAGCACACGTCATTAAATCACACCACAACGTGGGCGGTTTACCAGATGATTTAGCTTTTGAATTGGTTGAGCCAATCCGTGACTTATTTAAAGACGAAGTTCGCCGTTTAGGTACAACTTTAGGTTTACCTTTCGAAATGCTTTACCGTCACCCATTCCCAGGTCCGGGTCTAGGTGTTCGTATTCTTGGTGAAGTAAAGAAAGAATATGCTGACATTTTACGTTTAGCAGATGACATCTTTATGCAAGAACTTCGTGCAAGCGGTTGGTACGACAAAACTGCACAAGCATTTGCGGTATTCCAACCAGTGAAATCTGTGGGTGTAGTGGGTGATGGTCGTCGTTATGCATGGGTAATTGCACTTCGTGCCGTTGAAACTGTAGACTTTATGACAGCGCGTTTCGCACATCTTCCTTATGATTTAGTTGACAAGATTTCGACGCGTATCATGAATGAAATTGCTGACGTTTCTCGTGTTGTTTATGACGTATCGTCTAAACCACCTGCAACGATTGAATGGGAGTAATTTAGGGGTTTCAAGAAACAACGTTTCTTGCCTAAATTACGCCGAAAGCTATGCTTGAGGCAATCGGGCTTTCTAAAAGCGATAGCTTTTAGCCGATTTTACGCCAATAGCTATGCTCGCGGCAGTGTCTAAATAAGGGCACATCCAATAAAAAAGAGCGCTTAGGCGCTCTTTTTTGTTACTAAATTAAAATAGTGTTGTCCTAAAGATAGGATTTAGCGTATCAAATGGATGATAGATTCGTACCAGTAAAATGATTAAACTTTTATAATCAGCAACACTTAGGATGTGTCATGACCAATAATACTTACACCGAAATTTCGCATTCTGATGATTGCGCCAAATATATCAACCAATTTATTCAAACATTTACTCTACGCCGTGCCGAAATTGGCCAAGGTACAGTAATTAAACGCGCATTACCGAGTCGTGAGAAACGTATGATTGGTGCATGGTGTTTCTTAGATCATGCGGGTCCTGTCCATTTTCCACAAGGTGATGGTTTAGATGTTGGTCCACATCCACATATTGGTTTGCAAACCTTTACTTGGATGATTGATGGCACGATGTTGCATGATGACAGCTTAGGTTCGAAGCAATTAATTCGCCCTAAACAAGTCAATTTAATGACCGCAGGGTATGGTATTTCGCATACCGAAGTAGCGCCCGACAATGAAACGCAAATGCACGCGGCACAGCTATGGATTGCGTTGCCAGATGATAAGCGCAATATCGCACCACGCTTTGACCACTATCCTGATTTGCCAGTTGTGGTCAAAGATGAGATTGAATTTACCGTGTTAGTAGGTGACTTCTTAAATAAGACTTCACCAGTGAAAGTCCATAGCGAGCTACTAGGGGTAGATTTAACAACCAAGCAAGCAGCCAATAGCATGTTAAAACTCAACCCCAAGTTCGAGTATGGCTTTATGGTGTTAGAGGGCGAAGCCACGGTAAATGGTCATGAGCTTAATGATGATAACTTTTTGTTTATTGAGCCGGGTGTAGACAAAATTCAAGTTGAATTGGCTGCCAATAGTCGTGTTTTATTACTTGGCGGTGAACCTTTTGAATCACCCATCTTATTATGGTGGAATTTTGTCGGACGTACCCAAGAAGAGTTGGCTGAAGCACGTCAGCAATGGGTAGAAGGGCGTGCGCGTTTTGGTCACATTCCAGCTTATGAAGGACCACGTTTAGAAGCACCAGTTTTACCTGAGCGTATGCGGGCCAGTAAATAATAATGTTAAGGCATTTAGGCTCTAAATAGCCTTTATGTAAATGGGGCAGATTTTCTGAAGCAAAGCTCGTTATAGTCAAGACCAAACGAGAATAGGAGCATGCAGATGATCTGCTTACATCATTTAGAAAAGTCGCGTTCGTTAAGGATTTTATGGGCGCTTGAAGAACTTCAGCTCGACTACCAAGTTAAATTTTATCAGCGTCAGAGCAATTTCTCCGCACCGCCAGAATTAAAAAATGTTCATCCTTTAGGTAAAGCACCTATTTTAACCGATCAAGAATTTACTTTAGCTGAATCAGCAGCCATCTTAGAATATCTGCAAGAACAATATGATCAACAAGATCAGTTTAAGCCTACAGCGCAAGCTCAAAAATTACAGTATCGTTATTGGATGCATTATGCTGAAGGCTCATTGATGCCTTTATTGCTAATGACCTTTGTTATGAATGAAGTACCTAAAAAACTCCCTGACGTGCTGCAAGGTGTTGCAGATAAAGTCTTGGATGGGGTAAAGCACAATTTCATTAGCCCACGTTTAAAAGAACATTTAGAATATTTGGAAGACTACTTAACCCAAAATGAATATTTTGCTGGTCAATTTTCTTTTGCTGATATTCAAATGAGCTTTGCACTGCAAGCCTTGGCAGCACGCTTTGGGGATGAATATGCCAATATTCAATCTTATGTGAAGCGTATTGAAGCGCGTGATGCTTATCAACGCGCGAAAGGCAAAGATCAAGAATTAAATCAGATGCCATAAAAAAGCGACCCTATAGGTCGCTTCAGTTTTAGCGTTTTACCACAATGGAATCAATACCACTGTGTTGTAAGGTTTGCTGAGCACTGATTGCAGCATCTTGCGATTCATAGGGACCTGAAATGACGCGATACCAGGTCTCACCATTTTCTTGAATTTTGAGTACATCGGCAGATAAGCCATTTAAAATAATTTCAGCACGGCGTGCATCGGCCTGATCAGGGTCATTATAGCTACGCACTTGTAAAATGTAGTTGCTTTTGACTTCTTCAGGGCTGAGTAAACCAGTCTGATTAGCGGTGGCTTCTGAAGCCGGCGCTTCAGGCGCTTCAATAATCACCACTGCATTGGTGTTTTTATTTTCGGGTATAGCTTGTTCGGGAATTGGAGTAACTTGTTGTTGGGGTAACAACTCATAAAAACGATAGTCTTTGTTGGTATCTTCTTGGGTTTGCTCAGTGGTGACTTGGGTCTTGGTCTGTACAGGCGACCACGGTTTCCACAGCATCAATGCGACAGCAAAGCAAAGTACAATTAAAATCACCAACAACATCCATAACCAAGTCGGGATGAGTGGCTTTTTTTGCTTATTCGGTCGTTCAGATACGCCGCGTTGCGTTTTTCCAAACACGTAGATGTCCTTATTTAAACAGATCGAGTGAATAAACCACTTGTAGCGATTCAAAGACTTAAAGTCAAACCTTAAGCCTTTGAACTCACCATGTAATAACAATCTATTACATCGTGAATATAAAGTGCTTGATGCACTTTAAGTTTGCTGCTCAAAAGATGATGAGCAGCAAGAAAGGGCAGTCAGTCCTATAAAGGTATTACATGCTCTCTGGTGCAGATACACCGAGTAGCTCTAAACCGTTACGTAGCACTTGCTGTACATTCACTGATAACAGTAAACGTGCTTGAGTGAGCTCAGCGTCGTCACCTAGTACTTTATTTTCGTTGTACCAGCCGTGGAATAACGCTGCCAGTTCTTTTAAGTAATTACCCACTTGGTGCGGTTCGTAGCTATTAGCAGCACGCGCAACAATTTCAGGATAAGCAGCAAGCTTGGCTAAGATTTCAGTTTCAGCATCTAGCTCAAGTTTAGCAGCTAAGCCACGCGCAACTGTTGCATCAAAGTTAATGCTTAAAGAGGCTGCTTTTTCTAACATACGGCAAATACGTGCATGCGCGTATTGGATGTAGTACACCGCGTTGTCTTTACTTTGTGACACAGCTAAGTCTAAATCAAAGTCAATGTGTTGCTCTGATTTACGCATCACGTAGTAGAACCGAGCCGCATCGTTACCCACTTCTTTACGTAGGTCACGTAAAGTTACGAACTGACCTGAACGCGATGACATTTGCACCATCTCGCCGCCACGCCATAAGCTAACAAATTGAACCAAAAGTACGGTCAATTTTTTAGAGTCGTAACCCATAGCATCAATTGCTGCTTTCACACGTGCAATATATCCGTGGTGGTCTGAACCCCAAATATCGACGATATCGGTATAGCCACGTTGTAGTTTATTTAGGTGGTAAGCAATATCAGAGGCAAAGTAAGTGGTTTGACCATTACGACGTTTCACCACACGGTCTTTTTCATCGCCAAATTCAGTGGATTTAAACCAGATGTTGCCGTCTTTTTCATAAAGGAACCCACGTTGGTCTAAGGTTTGTAGTGCCTCTTCAATTTTCTCAGTTAATGAAGCTTCGCTAAACCATTGATTAAACGTAACACCAAATTCGCCAAGGTCATCTTTGATGTCATCAAGAATGGCTTTTAAAGCTGCTTGATGGAATACGCGGTAACCTTCGCCAATTAACGCTTGTGAGTTATGAATTAAACCGTCGATATGCTTTTCTTTGTCGCCAGATAAAACGACCTTGTTGCCATCTGCATCTAATTCGGCAGCAAACTGTACGTCTTCAGGCACATCTTTATACACATCTGCTACAGGACGCACGTGTGCATCACCATCTTGGTCAATAATGCTTTGTGCGATTTCTTTAACATAGTCGCCTTGGTAAGCATTTTTTGGGAAGACTAATTCTTGACCTGTTAATTCTAAGTAACGTAGGTAAGTAGAAGTTGCCAAAATGTCCATTTGACGGCCAGCATCGTTGACATAATATTCGCGGTCAACAGTGGCACCCGTTGCTTCTAACAGGTTTGCGACTGTCATACCATACGCTGCACCACGACCATGCCCTACGTGTAGGCTAGATGTTGGGTTTGCAGAGACAAACTCAACTTGGACACGTTTTTGCGCATTGACTTGGGTGCGACCAAAAGCTGCTTTTTGTGCTTGAATGGCATCTAGCACTGCAAAACGTTGGTCAGCATTTAAGAAGAAGTTAATAAAACCTGGACCTGCGATTTCAGCTTTGCTGATATCTGCAACTTCAGGAAGTGCTGCTAAAATCTTTTCCGCTAAATCACGAGGCTTCATACCCGCAGCTTTCGACGCGATCATGGCGATATTTGACGCAAAGTCACCGTGACTGCGGTCTTTAGTACGCGTTAAGTTACCGCTATTATTAAAGTCGGATGGGAGTACACCTTCAGCTTGAAGGGCTTGCACTGCATGATCGAGCGCTGCTTGGATTGCCGTGTTCATATTCAGTCGAAAATAAATGTCGCAGAAAAACAGCAAATATAGCAAATTTCCGTGCCTTTAGGTGAAGCCATTTGTTGTGAATAAATAATGTGCGATGTTTTTTAAGCCTCGCTAAGATTTAAGCTGTATAAGGCTAAGCAAACCATAACGGAAAATAGGGTTGTTGAATCATAGCAAAGCAGTCAAAAAGTTTAATCTTGAGTTGTAAAAATGAGCATTTTAAGACCTTTGTTTGCTTGGATTTTAAACTGATAATATGCTTACGATCATTTCGCTATTAAATGACTAAATTGTAGTCTTAAACGGAATTAACGATTGTAAGCTGAACTCTGTCTAGGCTTAGCCCTAACACGAATTTTTAAAGTGTAAGATGTGGCTTTGTGCTTAGAGTAGCGAAAATAATGGCTTTGTCTAAGTATGGATGCGAAAAAAATGTGATTTAAGTTGGATTTTTGCCCGAACTCAGGCTAATTTTAGTGGTATTAATAAAAGAAATTAGTTTGATATCATTATCAATTTACTAAATATACATTTTGTTAAAAATAGGGTTAAGCTTAGGCATCTTTAAGCAAGGGGTACGACAGCTAACCCCATTTTTGCAAAACACAATAACGAGCTTAGGCATGACCGCAGACGATTTCAAAAAACCATTATATCTCCCTTATGCAGGCCACAATCTGCTAGAACTTCCTTTACTCAATAAAGGTTCAGCATTTACTGCAGAAGAACGTAGCAAATTTAATTTGCATGGCTTAATTCCACATGCTATTGAAAGTATTGAAGAGCAAAGCCAGCGTTCTTATCAACAATACTGCGCATTTAATGATGACATTAACCGTCATATCTATTTACGTAATATTCAAGACACCAATGAAACCTTGTTCTATCACTTAATTGAAAATCATTTAAGTGAGATGATGCCTATTATTTATACCCCAACTGTGGGCGAAGCCTGTCAGCGTTTTTCTGATATTTACCGTCGTCATCGTGGCGTATTTATCTCGCATGCAGATCGTGGTCATATTGACGACATTTTGCATAACGTGACTAAGAAAAACGTTAAAGTGATTGTGATCACTGATGGCGAACGTATCTTAGGTTTAGGTGATCAAGGCATTGGTGGTATGGGTATCCCTATTGGTAAGTTATCGCTGTATACCGCTTGTGGTGGGATTAGCCCAGCTTATACGCTGCCGATTACCTTAGATGTTGGCACCAACAACCAACAGTTACTGAATGATCCCATCTATATGGGGCTGCCGCAGCCACGTATTAGTGGCGATGAGTATTATGACTTTGTGGATGAAGTCATCGATGCTATTCAACGTCGTTGGCCTGAAGCCTTAATTCAATTTGAAGACTTTGCGCAAAAAAATGCGATGCCATTACTGATGAAATATCGCGATAAGATCTGCTGCTTTAATGATGATATTCAAGGTACGGCAGCGGTTTCAGTTGGTAGTCTGATTGCTGCAAGTCGTGCTGCAGGTAAACAACTCAAAGACCAAGTGGTGGCATTCTTAGGTGCAGGTTCGGCTGGTTGTGGAATTGCAGAACAAATTGTGGCGCAAATGGTGGCAGAAGGCTTAAGCGATGCCGAGGCGCGTGCACGGGTGTTTATGGTGGATCGTTTTGGTTTAATTACTGAAAATCAGCCAAATTTATTAGATTTCCAACGTAAATTAGCACAAAACCCTGCCAATGTAAGCCATTGGGCTGACATCAATGACATGATTTCATTATTGGATGTCGTGAAAAATGCCAAACCTAGTGTACTGATTGGTGTATCAGGTCAACCGGGTCTATTTACCGAAGAAGTCATTCGCACGATGGCCAGCCATTGCGAGCATCCGATTGTGTTACCGCTTTCTAATCCAACGTCACGTGTTGAAGCATCGCCAAGTGATGTGATCGCCTGGACTGAAGGGCATGCTTTAATCGCAACAGGTAGTCCATTTGCACCTGTGAATTATCAAGGCAAAATTTACAATATTTCGCAGTGTAATAACTCGTATATTTTCCCAGGCATTGGCTTAGGGGTAATTGCAGTGGGTGCTAGCCGTGTGACCGATGCGATGTTAATGGCATCGAGTAATGCTTTAGCAGAATGCTCTCCAAAACTCCAAGATATTACTGCTGATTTATTACCTGAAATTGATCAGATCCAAAAAGTATCGCGCTTCATTGCCTTTAGAGTGGCAAAAGCGGCTATGGCAGATGGAGTAGCACCGATTATTGATGATGCGGCTTTAGAAGAGATGATTGAAAGTAACTTCTGGACACCGCAATACCGTCCATATCGACGTGTAACGTTCTAAATAAAAAAGGCGCTTAAAGCGCCTTTTTTTATGCTGTTGTCAGCACTTCTTCGAGCAATTCTTCGCTTGGGGCAAAGTAATATGCTCCATCTTTTGGAGTAACAAAATGCAGCAGACGGTCATGAATCCCATCGCCACTGCTGCCAAACATTTGCAAGAGCATTTGATCAATAATGCTTAAATCGTTGGTGTAGGCAATAAAAAATAGACCTTGATCACCACGACCATCCCCATAAGGCAGTGAATGACGCAAAATGGCCAATTCTTCACCATCTTCGTCTTCTACAATGGCGCGTGCGGTATGTGCATTGTCAGGCTTTACATCATCATCAAGTTCAATACTTTCTAATTTAGTACGGCCAATCACTTGTTCTTGTGCATCAACTTTGAGTTTTTTCCATTTTCCTAAATCATGGGCATAACGTTGGGCAAAGACAAATGAGCCATCGGCAAAAATACCTGCATCTTCAGGCAATAATGCAGTTTCAGCACGATCATCTGGGAATTGTGGGTTCTCTGTGCCATCAATAAAACCGGTTAGGTCACGTCCATCAAAATTACGGAAGCAGACGCGTTCATCTAATACGTCTACTTTATCTTGAATCCCGTCAAAGAAAGCTTGGCTTAAGGCAAAGCAAATGTCACTACGCTGTGCAGCAATATGAATCAACACATCCGCCTCAACCACAGGCATTGTAAATGAGCCATGAATCGGTTCGAGTTGTTTAAAGCCTTGCGGTGCTTGCTGATAGAGCTGCTGCCACAGCTGAGGGCCAAATGCCACTGCAGTTTTTACTTGAGCTTGAGGATGTTGAGTGATTAAACGATCGCGTGTGCTAAACAGTGCTGCAAGTTGCTGCTTGAGTTGATTAATGTTTAGATCTTTTAGACGTAAAACAATAAAACGGGCATGCTCAGAAGGTAGTGGCAAAATGACAGATTGTGCGGTCATAATCAGCTCCTTGAATATATTTTTGCTATTTGGCTCGGGCCTATTGTGCCCGAGCAGTTATGCTGTGCATAGAGTAGGCTTAAAATTTCACAGCGATGAGTTCAGTACGACGCTATAATAAGCGTAATTTTTGCAGTGGGTTGAGATGATGTCGTATCAGCTTTGGCTAGGTTTTATGCTGGCATGTTGGGTGATTAGTATTTCGCCTGGCGCAGGGGCAATCGCTTCGATGTCAAGTGGACTCAACTATGGTTTTCGCCGTGGCTATTGGAATGCGTTGGGTTTGCAATTGGCCTTATTGGTGCAAATTGCGATTGTCGCTGCTGGGGCAGGGGTATTGTTTGCGACCAGTCCGTGGGCCTTTTTAGCGATTAAATGGTTTGGGGTGGCGTATTTGTTGTATTTGGCTTATTTACAATGGCGTGCGCCAGTACAATCCATTCAAATTGCACAAGACACCCAATTAAAGTCGCCTGTAAAACTTGTGCTCAGTGGCTTTTTAGTTAATATGAGTAATCCCAAAGCGATTGTATTCTTACTGGCGGTACTGCCACAATTTTTAGATTTATCACGGCCACAATGGCCACAGTATGTGATGATGGCCATCACCATGATTAGTATTGATTTGATCGTGATGGCGGGTTATACCGGATTGGCGGCCAAAGTGCTTCGCTTATTGAAATCACCCAAACAACAAAAAATTCTCAATAAAAGTTTTGCCACGCTGTTTGCAGGTGCAGCAATTTTACTCAGTTTGGTTCATCAATAAAAGAATAGCCCGACATCCTGTCGGGCTATTCTAGATGGGGGTAGGTTTAGGTATAACTCCTGTCGTACCTCACGTTCCTGATGTAAGAACTTATAATTATTGTTTTATGTTCCGGAACTTCCTGTTCCTGATGTAGTTAGAATAAGTCACAGCGAACTTTTGCCCAAGCGACGATTGGCACTATACGATGTAAGCTTTCACCTACAACATTGTAAGTTAAAAGCAAAAAAGCCACTGAAGGTGACTTTTTTAGGAATTTTTAGCTTTCAAGCGAGGGGAGGGGAGTGCTTTTACGCTATTTTGCGTAGTTTTTGTACGCTAAAGATCAGGGCAAACAGCATTGACATGGTAATGACAATACTTAAGCCACTTGAGATATTGAGACCTGCACTTGACCATAAACCAACACTGATACCCATTTGTGCCACTACAAAAGCCCAAATCAGCATTTGTTTAGGTGAGTGTGCCAACAGGCGTGCAGTCAAAGCGGGAATGACTAGTAATGCGCCCATGAGTAATGAACCAACAGCTTTAAGCGCCAATACAGTAAATAAAGCCAACAGTAACATAAACACTAAACGTTGCCATTTGGCATTAATCCCTTCACTGACTGCAATATCAGGGTCAATCGCAACTTGGATTTGTTGATGCCAATATTTATATAACACCACAAGTGCAGCAATGATGACGCAGGCAAAGACAGGTAAATCTGACCAAGCAATTTGCAGTAAGTCACCAAATAAATAGCTGAGCAGTTCAGGGCGTAAACTTGGAATATGTTGAATAAACAATAAACCTGAACACAGTAAAGTAGCCGAGCACAGTGCCAGTAGCGCATCGTTTGGTAGGCGTGGATCATGCAGGATCCAAAGAATGCCCACTAACAGCAGCGCAATAAAAGTCACGCCCATCCAAAGCGGTAAGCTCATCGCACCAGCAATGGCAACCCCCAATAAGGTACCATGCGCCATTGTATCGGCAAAAAATGACATACGGCGCCATAACATTAAACAGCCCAGTGGCGCGGTTAAAAATACCAAGAGTGTACCCATCGTCCATGCAGGTAACAGCAGTTGTAACCAATCCATCATGTTTTAAACTTCCGGTTCTGGGTGAATATGCGGGCGTGGATCATGTTGGCACGGCGTAGCTGAATCACCATGTGCACAATGGTCATGATGATGTTGGTAAAAGACGCGATTGGTGCCAAAAATTGCTTGGTATTCGGGGTGTTGCTGTACATTGGCAGGTGTCCCGCTGCAACAAATGTGTTTGTTTAAACACACCACACGATGCGTACCTTGCATCACCCATTGTAAGTCATGCGACACCATCAGCACGGCACAGCCATATTTGGCTGGTAAACTGCTGACGTAGTGGTACAGTTCAGCTTCAGACTGAATGTCTAAACCTTGCATCGGTTCATCTAGCACTAAGATATCCGGTTGGCGCAGTAAAGCGCGTGCAATTAGTACACGTTGCCGTTCGCCCCCTGAGAGTTGTTGAACCTTAGAGCGCTCAAGCTTGGCAATACCGGTATCACGAATAATTTGTTGCTTAATCTCAGCATCGCATTTTTCTAAGGCCAATAAATCACACACCCTAAGCGGCAAGCTATGTGAAGGATTAAACTTCTGTGGCACATAGGAAAATTTCAGCGCTTTATGGCTGATCACGTGTCCAGATTTGGGTTTAAGAATACCCAGTAACACCTTAATTAAAGTTGATTTTCCTGCACCGTTGGGACCAATTAAAGTCACAATTTCTTGAGGATGCAGACTAAAATCAACATTTTTTAAAATGTCACGTTCATCAATACGGACCTGAATGCCACGTAATTCAATTAATGGGTTATTCATTATTTTTGACACTGTTGGCAAATGCCAGAAATCTCAATAATGCTGTGATGTGGGGTAAAGCCATCATCATCGGCTAAAGATTTCAATTGTTGTAATAAGGTTTGTGCTGATGCCTCTTTAACCACTTTACATTCGGTACAAATTAAAAAAGCGGCCTGATGTCCTTCACGTGGATGACAACAAGGAATGTAAGCATTAATAGAGGTTAAACGATGGATTAAACCTTTTTCTAATAAAAAATCTAAAGTGCGATAGACGGTAGGCGGTGCAGCCGGACGATCAGATTGACCTTTAATTTTAGCCAATAGGTCATAAGCACCCATCGGGCCATTGGCATTTAAAATCAGTTCTAATACTTCTTTACGTAGTGGGGTTAGACGCGCGCCGCTATTGGCACACAGGCTTTCTGCTTCCGCAAGACGCGCTGCCACATTGTGATGATCGTGGACGCCGTGCAAGACATTGTGGTGTTCATGCGAACATAAGCTCATGCGCAAACCTCAGTTCAGAGAGTCAAGAAAAGTGGACATTAAATTTTAGCACGAAGCGCTTTGAGTTTCGATTACGCGTAGGTATTTTTGTCGAGTTGTTATATTATAACAACAGTTAAAAATTTAGCGATTTCTCCTCATGTCCCGTTTAATAGCATTTGTGTCACTGGCTTTGTTTACGAGTTTATCGTGGGCGCAAGGTCTAGTCGTGTCTACACAGCCGATCTATCTCATTGCCAAGGAAATTACCAAAGGAGTAGAAAAACCAACTTTGTTATTGGCGGAACAATCAGGACATGATGTCAGTTTAACGCCCAATCATCGTAAATTGATTCAAGATGCCTCGTTGGTATTGTGGTTAGGCAAAGCGCATGAAGCCCCTTTAGAAAAACTATTGGCCAATGATGGCAAAGCGATTGCGTTATTAGATTCGGGTATTTTACAAACCCTGCCGCTACGTAATACCCGCGGAGTGGCGATTAAAAACAGTGTAGATACCCATGTGTGGTTAGATCCAAATAATGCGGTACGTATTGGATTCTTTATTGCGGCGCTACGTTCACAACAAATGCCTGAAAAGCGTGAAATGTATTGGAATAATGCCAAACAATTTGCGCAAAGCATGTTATTAACTGCACAAAAATATACGCATAGTAGTACGGGTAAAAGCTATTGGGCTTATCATGATGCCTATCAATATTTAGAGCGTCCGCTCAAGCTGAAGTTTGCTGGTGCTTTAACCGATGATCCACATGTGGGGGCAACGGTTGCGCAAATTAAATATCTTAATGACAACCGTCCATATCGTAAAATGTGCTTACTTGCTGAAGGACATGCGAGCAAAAGTCAGTATCAAAAATTAGGCAATATCGTGTTTAGCACGGTAGATGAAAGCATGAGTCATGAGACGAATTTTGTGCAAGCGTGGCAATCATTGGCTGATAAAACTCATGAGTGCGTATTAAATGCACGAAAGTAAAGCAAAAAATATGCAAATTGCTAGGTTTATTGATTACATGCCAACATACAAAAAAACGCGACTAAGGTCGGGAAAAGATTGCATGTTCAGGGGTGTAACTCTATAATGCCTGCGATTAAAAACGATCATCAGCTAAACTTGTCAAGCGTCATTGCTGTGAGTGGATAAAAAATGAGCCGAACTAGTCGCTTGATTGACCGACGATTAGCGAAAGCTTTGGTCTTCTTACAAGCATGCATGATTCCTGTTTCAGCCTTGATAGGATGGGTTGTAAAAGACTCAACCGTGGCCTTAAGTGCAGCTTTAGGTGCATTTGTCTGTTGGCTCGCGAGTTGCTACTTTACGTGGCAATCTTTTCGTACAGCAGGCGCTCGAGCTTCTCAACAAGTTTATTTGAACATGTTTAGAGGCTTAATGGGTAAGTTTGCGATTGTGATCGTAGGATTCGTTTTGATTTTGAGTAATGTCGAACCGTTGTCAGCGGGGGCATTGTTCTGTGGTTTTATTCTCGTTCAAGCCATGTCGTGGGTCGCACCTTTTTGTGTGTCACGTCTAAAACGATGAGTATCAGCACAAGCAAAAATTGAAAAGTTTTTTGGAGTTGAGCGAGATATCAAGCAGCACGCGATGTTCGCTTATCTCTATATTAGTATTTGACATTGACCAGGTGTGATTTATGGCTGCTGAAGAACATGCCCTTACTTCGACCGAGTATATCAAGCATCACTTGACTAACATGACCTATGGCAAAATGCCAGACGGTTCGTGGAAGTTAGCTGAAAGTGCTGAAGAAGCTCAACAGATGGGGTTCACTGCTATTCATTTGGATTCAATGGGTTGGTCAATTGGCCTTGGTATCATTTTCTGTTTTCTGTTCTGGGTTGCAGCGAAAGCTGCAAACGCTGGTGTTCCGACCAAGTTCCAGTCTGCAATTGAAATGATTATCGAGTTCATTGACTCAAATGTTCGCGACACTTTTCATGGCAAATCGCGTTTAATCGCACCGCTTGCATTGACCATTTTCGTGTGGATTTTCCTCATGAACTTGATGGACTTAATCCCAGTTGACTTTATCCCGTATACAGCTCAATTGATCGGTGCACACGTATTTGGCATGGACCCGCATCACGTCTACTTTAAGATTGTTCCAACAACAGATATCAACGTGACTTTAGGTATGTCGTTGTCTGTTTTTGCTTTAATCTTCTTCTACGGTATTCGTGCGAAAGGTTTAGGTGGTTTTGCAGGCGAATTTGCATTCAACCCGTTTAGTTCAAATAATATTGTATTTAAAATTTTACTAGTTCCAGTAAATTTAGTTTTAGAGTTAGCTACTTTCCTAGCGCGTCCAGTTTCATTGGCTCTACGACTGTTTGGTAACATGTACGCAGGTGAGTTAATCTTCATCCTAATTGCATTATTACCGTTCTGGATCCAATGGGCATTGTCTGTACCTTGGGCAATTTTCCATATTCTTGTAATTACACTGCAAGCTTTCGTATTTATGATGTTGACCATCGTGTACTTAAGTATGGCAAGTGAAAAGCATTAATCGTATTTTTTTATCTAATTGTTCGTTAATGGTTAGATGATTATTAGTTTTGATTTAACCTAACATTTGAGGATTTTTTCATGGAATTAGTACTTGGTTTGTCTGCTATTGCAGTCGCAATCTTAATTTCTTTTGCTGCATTAGGTACTGGTATTGGTTTCGCACTATTAGGTGGTCGTTTCCTAGAAGCTGTTTCTCGCCAGCCTGAGCTTGCTCCACAACTTCAAACACGTATGTTCATCGTAGCGGGTCTTCTTGATGCGATCCCAATGATCAGTGTTGGTATTGGCTTATTTATCCTATTCGCTAATCCATTTGTAGGTTAATCAGCTTAATTCCGAAATTCACTATTTGAGGAATTTGCAATGAATATCAACCTCACATTGTTTGGCCAAGCGATTGCGTTTGCGATGTTTGTCGCATTCTGCATGAAGTTTGTATGGCCACCACTAATCAATGCGATTAGTGAGCGTCAGCGTAAAATTGCTGACGGCTTAAATGCGGCTGAGAAAGCAAAAGCTGACCTTGCGGATGCGCAAGCACAAGTAAAAGCTGAACTCGACGCAGCTAAAGCACAAGCGGCTCAATTGATCGAACAAGCGAACCGTCGCGGTGCGCAATTGGTAGAAGAAGCGCGTGCTCAAGCAGCAGCTGAAGGTGAGCGCATTCGTCAACAGGCTAAAGAAGCTGTTGATACTGAAATCAATGCGGCTCGCGAACAATTACGTCAACAAGTGGCTGCTCTTGCAGTAGCTGGTGCTGAGAAAATTCTTAGCCAGCAAGTTGATGCAGAAGCTCACAATGCCATGCTGACTCAGCTGGCTGCTAAACTTTAAGAGAGGCGGATTATGGCTGAACTCTTGACGTTGGCACGCCCTTACGCAAAAGCAGCATTTGCTTACGCTTCTGAGCAAAACGCAGCTGACTCTTGGTCAACTGCGCTTAACTTGCTCAGTGCTGCGGTGCAAGACGAAGCATTTTCAGCTTATCTAAATCGCCCTGAGCTTAATCCTGCTGAGCAGGTAAGTCTTTTTGCTAAAGTTTTAGGTGAAGACCAAACCGCAGCAGTGTCAAACTTTTTGACATTGCTTGCTGAAAATGGTCGTTTGAGTCTTCTACCTGAAATTGCAGCGGAATACGAACAGCTTAAATCACAGAATAACAATATTGTGGATGTCGTGATCGAATCGGCTTTTCCATTAACTTCTGTACAAGAACAACTACTTGCACATGCCTTAGAGAAGAAATTCCAAGCAGCAGTAAATGTTTCTGTAGAAGTGAACCCAGCGTTAATTGCGGGTGTTGTTATTCGTGCAGGCGACCAAGTGATAGATGATTCTGCGCTTAATAAGCTTGAAAAAATGCGGACTCGTCTTCTTGCGTAATTGCTCGAAGACTGAACTTTAAAAAGATTGAGGTATAGCGCAATGCAACAACTGAATCCATCCGAGATCAGTGCGCTCATTAAACAGCGTATCGGCGATCTGGACACCAGCGCAACCGCTAAAAACGAAGGTACCATTGTTATGGTATCTGACGGTATTGTGCGCATTCACGGTCTTGCTGACGCAATGTACGGTGAAATGATCGAATTCGACGGCGGCCTTTATGGTATGGCACTGAACCTAGAACAGGATTCAGTGGGCGTCGTTGTTTTAGGTAACTACTTAAGCCTTCAAGAAGGTCAAAAAGCGCGTTGCACAGGTCGTGTATTAGAAGTTCCGGTTGGTCCAGAACTTTTAGGCCGTGTAGTTGATGCTCTTGGTAACCCGATTGATGGTAAAGGCCCGATCGATGCAAAATTAACTGATGCTGTTGAAAAAGTAGCACCAGGCGTAATTTGGCGTCAATCAGTGGATGAACCTGTACAAACTGGTTATAAATCAGTAGATACAATGATTCCAGTTGGCCGTGGTCAGCGTGAGTTGATCATTGGTGACCGTCAAACTGGTAAAACAGCGATGGCGATCGATGCGATTATCGCACAGAAGAATTCTGGCATTAAATGCGTATACGTAGCTGTTGGTCAAAAACAATCAACAATCGCGAACGTTGTACGTAAGTTAGAAGAAACTGGCGCTATGGCGTATACAACTGTTGTAGCAGCAGCGGCAGCGGATCCAGCAGCAATGCTTTTCCTTGCTCCGTACTCTGGCTGTACAATGGGTGAATACTTCCGTGACCGCGGTGAAGACGCATTAATTATTTATGATGATTTGTCTAAGCAAGCTGTTGCTTACCGTCAAATTTCATTGTTATTACGTCGTCCACCAGGTCGTGAAGCGTATCCAGGTGACGTATTCTATCTTCACTCACGTCTTCTTGAGCGTGCTTCGCGCGTTTCTGCTGACTATGTTGAGAAATTCACCAACGGTGAAGTTAAAGGCCAAACTGGTTCTTTAACTGCATTACCGATTATTGAAACTCAAGCGGGTGACGTATCTGCATTCGTACCAACAAACGTAATTTCGATCACTGACGGTCAGATCTTCTTAGAAACATCATTATTCAACGCAGGTATTCGTCCTGCTGTGAACGCGGGTATCTCTGTATCTCGTGTTGGTGGTTCTGCGCAGACTAAAGTGATCAAAAAACTGTCTGGCGGTATCCGTACTGCTCTTGCACAGTACCGTGAATTAGCAGCGTTTGCTCAGTTCGCTTCTGACCTTGATGAAGCAACTCGTAAGCAACTTGAACACGGTCAACGCGTAACTGAGTTAATGAAGCAAAAACAATACGCTCCATACTCAATCGCTGACCAAGCTGTTTCAATTTATGCATCTAACGAAGGCTACATGGCTGACGTAGAAGTGAAGAAAATCGTAGACTTTGATGCTGCGTTAATTTCTTACTTCCGTTCAGAGCACGCTGCGTTAATGCAAAAAATTGATGAGACTGGTGCTTGGGATAAAGACATCGAAGCAGCATTCAAATCAGGTATTGAAACGTTCAAAGCGACTCAAACTTACTAATTTCAACAATTGTTGGATTTAGTGTTGGTTTGGTTCACGGAATCAACCTTCGGAGGCTCGAAAGGGCCTTCGAATACTAGGTTAAGCGTATGGCAAATTTAAAAGAAATTCGCGCCAAAGTAGCTAGTATCAAAAGCACGCAGAAAATTACTCGCGCGATGCAGATGGTGGCAGCTTCTAAGATGCGTCGTGCGCAAGAGCGCATGGCTCAAGGCCGTCCGTATGCCGAAAATATGCACCGTGTAATTGCTCATTTGGTTCAAGCGAATCCTGAATATAAACACCGTTATATGGTTGAACGTCCTGTAAAGCGCGTTGGCTATATTATCGTGTCTTCAGATCGCGGCCTTGCTGGTGGTTTGAACATTAACTTGTTCAAAAAAGTGGTTAAACACGTTCAACAGCAACAAGAGCAGTCAATTGAAGTTCAATTTGCTTTGATTGGTCAAAAAGCGGTTTCGTTTTTTAAAAACTACGGCGGTAAAGTGCTTGGCGCAACGACGAATGTCGGCGATGCACCAAGTCTTGAACAGTTATCTGGTTCTGTACAGGTGATGTTAGACGCTTATGATAAAGGCGAGTTAGATCGCATTTATTTAGTGTCTAACGGCTTTGTCAACGCCATGACTCAAAACCAAAAGATCGAACAACTCGTTCCTTTAGCAGCTGCTGAAGAAGGCGAGAGTCTGAACCGTCAATACGGTTGGGACTACATCTATGAGCCAGGAGCTGAAGAGCTTTTAAATGGCTTATTGGTTCGTTACATCGAGTCTGTGGTGTATCAAGGTGTGATCGAAAACATCGCGTGTGAGCAGTCTGCTCGTATGGTTGCAATGAAAGCTGCAACAGATAACGCGGGTGAGTTGATCAAGAACCTACAACTTATTTATAACAAGCTGCGTCAAGCCGCGATTACTCAGGAAATCTCTGAGATCGTTGGTGGTGCCGCTGCCGTTTAACATATATTAGTTTGAATTGAGGAGACAGCAATGAGTAGCGGTCGTATCATTCAGATCATCGGCGCGGTTATCGACGTCGAGTTTGAACGTAACAGCGTTCCTAAGATCTATGACGCTCTCCAAGTTGACGGTACTGAAACTACATTAGAAGTTCAGCAACAACTTGGTGATGGCGTAGTTCGTACTATTGCAATGGGTTCTACTGAAGGCCTTAAGCGTGGTTTGAACGTAACTAACACACAAGCGCCGATCTCTGTACCAGTAGGTACAGCATGTTTAGGCCGTATCATGGACGTTCTTGGTCGCCCGATCGATGAAGCTGGTCCTGTTGCGACTGAAGCGCGTTTACCAATTCACCGCTCTGCGCCTTCTTATGCAGAACAAGCGGCTTCTACTGACCTTTTAGAAACTGGTATTAAAGTCATCGACTTACTATGCCCGTTCGCGAAAGGTGGTAAAGTTGGTCTGTTCGGTGGTGCCGGTGTTGGTAAAACTGTAAACATGATGGAGTTGATCAACAACATCGCGAAAGCACACTCAGGTTTATCTGTGTTTGCTGGTGTTGGTGAGCGTACTCGTGAAGGTAACGACTTCTATCACGAGATGAAAGACTCAAACGTTCTTGACAAAGTAGCGATGGTTTACGGTCAGATGAACGAGCCACCAGGTAACCGTTTACGCGTAGCGTTAACTGGTCTTACTATGGCTGAGTACTTCCGTGACGAGAAAGACGAAAACGGTAAAGGCCGTGACGTATTATTGTTCGTAGACAACATCTACCGTTATACACTAGCAGGTACTGAAGTATCAGCACTTCTAGGTCGTATGCCATCTGCAGTAGGTTACCAACCGACTCTTGCAGAAGAGATGGGTGTTCTTCAAGAACGTATTACATCGACTAAGTCTGGTTCTATTACGTCAATCCAAGCGGTATACGTACCTGCCGATGACTTAACAGATCCATCACCTGCAACTACGTTCGCTCACTTAGACGCAACTGTAGTATTAAGCCGTGATATCGCATCTCAAGGTATTTACCCTGCGATCGACCCGCTTGACTCTACTTCACGTCAGTTAGACCCACTTGTTGTAGGTCAAGAGCACTATGCAATTGCACGTCAAGTTCAAAACGTTCTTCAACGTTATAAAGAATTGAAAGACATTATTGCAATTCTTGGTATGGACGAATTGGCTGAAGAAGACAAACTTACTGTATACCGTGCACGTAAGATCCAACGTTTCTTCTCTCAACCGTTCCACGTAGCTGAAGTATTTACTGGCGCGCCTGGTAAACTTGTACCACTTAAAGACACAATCCGTGGCTTTAAAGGTCTTCTAGCTGGTGAATACGACCACATCCCAGAACAAGCGTTCTACATGGTTGGTGGTATTGACGAAGTTATTGCTAAAGCTGAGAAACTTTAATTAGTTCCCTAATTTAGGAGATTCTCATGGCGACTATGCAATGTGATGTTGTAAGTGTTCAAGAGTCTTTGTACTCAGGCACAATCAGCATGATTATCGCAAAAGGTGCTAGTGGTGAACTCGGTATTATGCCTGGTCATACACCATTGGTAACTTTGCTCAAGCCTGGCGCGATTCGTGTTGTGCTTGAAAATGGTACAGAAGAGTTGATCTATGTATCTGGTGGTGTTCTAGAAGTTCAACCGCATGTTGTTACGGTGCTTGCAGATACTGCAGTCCGTGCAGAAAACTTAGATGAAGCAGCAATTATTGAAGCACGTAAAAATGCTGAAAACTTGCTTGCAAATCAAAAGAGCGATTTGGACGCTGCTGCTGCATTAGCTGCTCTTGCAGAAACTGCTGCTCAGTTAGAAACGATCCGCAAAATCAAAAACCGCGCTCAATAAGAGACGGTTTAAGATTGAAAAAACCACCCGCAAGGGTGGTTTTTTTATGGCTTGAATTAATGAATCAAATAATATTTAACTTCTGCAATGACTTGATGAGAAGTTCCTTATGAAGATTTGGATCCATTCCTTGTTTCATTTGTATATTTAGAACATAAGGAATAACTTCACGATTTGCAGTTTCAATCCATCCAACAAGCCAACCGACATCGTATGGTTGAGTTGTTCCCCAACCTGTTTTGCCATACAGCTTGTAACTTGGATGAGTTTCAATGAGCAACATTTCACTGACAGTCTGTTGCACTTCAGGTCTAAAGGGCAAGGTATTGTGTGAAAGTTTAGTAATAAAGCCTAAAAACTGACGAGGGCTAATTTCTAAGGGGCCATCAAGCCAAAAACGATCAATCACATCGCCCATGGTTTCATTACCATAATGCAGGCGTTTTAACTCCGCCTGCATAAGTTTGCAACCAATACGCTTGGCGATCTCTTGATATACAGGCACAGTAGATAACTGCATAGCTTCAACCATACTCATGTCTTTTTGCCAATGTGTATAGGCACGAGGCTGACCATCCCATTTAAAAATTTCGTTGGGATTGCTTTTATGATATTCAAGCGCAACCAATGCATTGAATATTTTAAAGCTCGAAGCAGGAATAAAGAATTGATCTGCCCTATGCAGCTGATTTCCTGTAATCACTATTTGATCATTTTTTTGAAATAACAACACACCTGCAGTATTGGCTTTGGTAAAGCTCTGTGCAATATCCTGCTGAATTTGGCTTAGGCGCTGTGCATCAGTTTGAACACTTGGCGCTGATGAGACACAAGCGGTCAGCAAAATTGTGCTACACAGAATGGTGAGTAAGGCGGTACTTTTTTTCATATTTAAGAGATGTATTTTGTGGTGACGCAAGAGAAAATTTTCTATTGCTCATCATTTTGATTAGATAAATCGCTTGATAGCCTTGGCTCTGCTTTATTATTTCAAAGTTTTACTACTTAAGCTCAAGATAAAAGAATTTTTAATTAAAGCACAGTGAAAGTTTGAACGTGCATTTAATCATGAAAGCTTTTTTATGCTATACATTTATTTTTTACAACATCACAATTAAAAAATGAAGCTGATCCAACAACAACCCCATTTTTGGGAACTTTATCAACAACAAGACCAATATTATTTAGGCTTTGCCGTAGATACAGGCGATGCGATGCACTGCTGGCATTTACAATTAACTCAGCAGCAAATTTTAGCTTACCAAGAGCAGGGTAGAGCCGCCATAGAGCAACTTGCCAAAGATTTTAGCCACCAAGTCTACCAAGCCAATTTTAAACAACTAAAAGCACAGCAAGTTGACCCACTAACAGAAGCAAAGATGCAGGTTGCGTTTAAGGCATGGCGTCAAACAGCATCAAATACTTGAATTGAAAACTCGCCATTACCTATAATTTTGACCTGATATATTGCGCTAAAGCCTTCGCGCAATGTTGGCTTTTCAAGTTTTCTATAGGTTGCTCGTACGCCAATTTCAGGAATCTGGGCTTTAGCTATTCGCTGATTATTTCTAATTAAAGTACTTTTTAAATCGGTATCAAAATAATAAGCAATCACTTCAAAACCAGCAGCTTTTGCTCGCGCGATATAACGACTGCGTGCCTCGATATTTATGTTGGTGTTATCAATCACCATTTTAGTTTTAGAAGCTAGAGCGGCTTCAAAGAGCAAATTTTCACGGTGCCTTGTTTTGAGCATATCTAAATTTAAACGTAAATGTGTAGTATAAAAATACTGCTGATAAAAGGTCGATTTACCCGAAGCTTGTACGCCACAAAAAATAATTAATTGCATCAAAATAAGCTGCTTTTATAACACTAAGAGCAGCATAGGGTGGTTTTCACATAAGCACAAGTTGCTTATTTTTCAGGGAATTCTTGGCGTTTACCTCCGCCATAGGTTGCAAAGCGTGCTTGTTCACGTTTAAAAGTAGGTGCAGAACTTGGCCATGGCCAATTGCCAAATTGGGTCGCGCGATAACGACGAAAAGCAGCATCAAGTTCTTGTTCACTATTTAAAACAAAAGGCCCACGCATGGCTACAGGTGCGCCAATTGGTTCGCCTTCTAACCATAAAATTCGTGCTTCTTTATCACCCGCGGTTAAGGTGACCTCTACATCAGCTTGAAGCTCAATGAGATGCTTAAACTTCACTGTTTGACCAAATAATTCAAGATTTGAGCCTTGATAGAAATAGGCAAAACGCGTTGAAGTTGCAGTGGTTGCAGGTAGGGTCACTTGAGCATGTGCTGGAATTTGTAGCAGGAAAATATTGACGTGATTTTCTTGTGCTGCTGCCCAAGAGTGTGGCGGACGGGGAAGTGCTTTTTGATCATGTAATCGCCCTGAAATAACGCGAATATCAGTGGTTTGACCATTGGCATCTTTTAAATAGACATGCGGAATGTGTTCACGCCACAGCATTTTATAATCTGGATCTTGTTGTTTTTGTTCGGGTGATGAATTAAACCAAATTTGAAACAATTCCATGGTATTGGCGCGATCTTCATGAATTAAAGGAAACATTTCACAATGTTCAATCCCATTGCCTGTGGTCAGCCATTGCACGTCGCCTGCGGCATAACGTCCGCCATTGCCTAAAGAATCAAAATGATCCACCACACCTTGCTCTACTAGGGTGATAGTTTCAAAACCAGTATGCGGATGTTCAGGAAAACCTGGGACAGTCTCGCCATAGTGCATGCGATATTCATGATTTAAGGCAGGATGTTGAGGACCTAAATCAGCATTGCCTTCAGGAAAATAATCAATATGATGCGCGGTAAAGATAAAAGGGTCTTTGAGATCTAAACGAAATTCTACTGGGACAATAGAATAGATAGCCTGTTGCATACAGCTCTCCTTGCCTTTTTAATTTATTGTTATGCTAGCAAGCTGGTTATTTTTTCGTGTTGTACTATGGCTATTGGGTTGTATAAAGTCAGTGAAGCCTATGCTTAGGCTTCACTGTCATATGTCTTAAGATTCAGCTTCTTTTTGTGGCAGTAGCAGACCTGCTAGTTTCAGCATCTCAGCTTGTACATTGCCCATTTGTGCCTCAATTTGCTTAAAATCAACTTGGCTAAAATTGAGTTGACCGTTTAGAAACTCGGAGGCTAACACTTTTTCATTGGCCTCAATAATATTGTGGCGAATGTCGGCAATTTCCTGACTTTTTAGATCAAGGCTATTTAAAGCTTGGTTAAAGCCTGTTAATTGACTATGTAAATTTTTGGCAGCAGCCTCTAATTTTTCATGATCTTGTAAATCAACTGCTTGTTGCAAGTCAGTTTGGGTCTGTTGCAAGTCAGCAATGTAACTACCTGCTTTTAACTGTACATCAGCAACGTCGCGTACCATATAAAACATACTGCCTGATTTGAGTTCACTGGTTTGCGCTGTTGTTTCTTCAGTCACCTGTTGTTCTAAATTGACATTGGTTTCAGGCTGGGCAGTTGCTTCAGGGGCAGGGGTTTGGCCACAGCCCAGCATTACAAGACCAAAACTAAATAACACAATTGGCGTTGCCATGCTTTGCAAAATCTTTCTCATGCCTAATTAGATCCAATATTCAATGTATAGAGTAAGATACGACAGAAATATGACAACAATATGGATTGTTGCAAAGGCATAACAAAAAATAAAAAAGAGTGCCTAAGCACTCTTTTTTTCAGCAAGATCATTTGAAAGACTTGATAGATGTTGGAATATATAGTCACCGTCAATATTCATCCAATGCAACAACTTGTATTGAATAAAAAGTAAAGTATCTAAGAGGTATAGATACTTTACGGAATGTATAATTTATTTGGCTAATTCAGCTGCAATGGCATCGCTAATACGCGCATCATCTGCGGCAATGTCTGGAGCAAAACGTGCCACCACTTCACCATTTTTATTGACCAAGAATTTCTCAAAGTTCCAAAGCACTTCAGGCGGTTGATTTGGTGTTAAACCATAATCAGTTAAATCTTTCACCCATGGACCTTCACCAATACGCTCCGGAATTGCTTGGGTTAATGCTTGGTAAAGCGGGTGTTTATCTTCGCCGACAACCGTAATTTTGCTAAACAATGGGAAATCAATTTGGTAATTTACACTACAAAATTGTTGAATTTCTTCATTACTTCCTGGTTCTTGTGCCAAGAAATCATTAGATGGAAAAGCTAAGATTTCTAAGCCAGCGCTTTTTTGATCATTGTAAAGTTTTTGTAGGCCTTCGTATTGTGAGGTGAGGCCACATTTAGAAGCCACGTTTACAATCAGCAGCACTTTACCTTGATATTGATTTAATGTGGTTTCTGCGCCATTGATGGTGACTACAGGAATATTGTATACAGAAGTCATTATGACTGATCCTTATTTGTTTTTAAGCAACTGATGTTGTAGCGAGAAAATGCGATACGAGCAAGTGAAAACTTGTACAGCTGATCTAGAAAAGCCCGCTAAAATGGCAGCAAGTTAAAATAAGATGCTGTGCTATGACCACACCCACTGCCACTACTCAGACTCATTCAATTTGGTTATATAGTTTTCCGCTGATTCCAGTGGTGATTTGGGCGCTGAATATGGTGGTTACACGTTATGCTGCTCATGTGATTGAGCCAGTGAGTATTAGTTTTTGGCGTTTACTGATTGCCTTAATGGTTATCGCACCTTTTGTATTTAAAGCACTCATCCAACAAAAACAGCAAGTGTTTGCACATTTGGGTCAGCTAACTGTGTTGGCAAGTCTGGCCATGCTGATTTATCAGTGTTTGTCTTATTGGGCAGGGCATAGTACCACTGCCACTAATATGAGCATTATCAATGCTTTTATTCCTATTTTTACCATTTTCGTCAGCTTCATTATTCTGACTGAAAAGCCCAATCAATACGGAATATTTGGAAGTATCCTCTCTATCACAGGTTTACTATTTTTAATATCACGAGGTCAACCAATGACTTTATTGCAGGGCATTTTTCATTTTGGTGATGGCCTAATGATTATTGCGGTGCTGAGCTATGCACTATATGGCGTGTTATTACGTGCCTGGCAATTGCCTTTAAATTTAGGGGTGAGTTTATTTGCACAAACACTCTTGGCCCTACTCCTGCATATCCCTTTGTTATTGGTGTTTGGTTTGCAACCCTTAGATCAAGCTAATGTGAGCAGTGTGATGTATGCGGCGCTACTTCCTTCAATTGTGGCACCATTTATGTGGATGAAAGCTATGCAAACTTTGGGACCTAATCGTTCAAGTATGTTTACGAATTTGGGGCCCATTATTACCGCACTTGTGGCTTATTTTTATTTGGGTGAGCAGTGGATGTATTACCATACATTAGGTACCATCATGGCCATTGCAGGCGTGATGTTGGCGCAAAAGAAAAATTAAGGACAATACAATGAAACAAAGCCGGATGGCTTGGTGGGCAGTGTTATTACCCATTGGTGCAGTATTAATTTGGTCATTAAATATTGTGGTGACACGTTACGTCACTGAATTTATTGAACCTATCAGTATTAGTTTTTACCGATGGTTTATTGCATGGCTCATTTTGAGCCCATTTATGCTACTACCTGTGTGGCAGCAACGTCAGCAGATTAAGCCTGCTCTTGGCAAGATTGCTATTCTGAGTGCTTTTGGCATGTTGCTGTATCAAGGTCTGGCCTATAGTGCGGCGCATTATACGACGGCCACCAATATGGGCTTAATTAATGCTTTCATCCCTATTTTTACCATTTTTGTGGCGCTGCTGATTTTAAAACAACGCCCTAACCGTTATGCGGTTATTGGCAGTGCGTTATCTTTTTTAGGCTTATTATATGTGATTGGCCAAGGACAATTGGCGGCAATACTCAGCCTCGGTCAGCATAGTGGCGATCTTGTTATGCTACTAGCAGTGTTTTTCTATGCTTTTTATGGAGTATTTTTAAAGAAGTGGCAATTGTCTTTGCCACTGATGATCATGCTGTATATGCAAATCTGTTTCGCGGTCCTGTATCACTTACCCTTCATCGCGTATATAGGCCTAGATACATTAACGAGCGCCAATATTTTAAGCGTATTATATGCAGCGGTTTTTCCATCTTTGCTAGCACCTTTACTGTGGATGCTAGCCATTCAAAAATTAGGCCCCAATAGCACCAGCATTTTTATGAATTTAATGCCAATTTTTACCGCTATGATCGCCTATGTTTGGCTCAATGAAGCATGGACCATCTATCACAGCATAGGAGGTGGGGTGATTTTGGCAGCCGTTTTTTTAGCACAGCGTAAAGCTTGAGTCTAAAAATTAAGCAGCCACATGGCTGTAAAAAATATTTTTATTGAAGTTGTTCTAAAAGAACTTCAGTTTTTCAAATATGGAAAATTGATAATTCTTTTAAAACTAAATACAAAATAGTCAGATACGTTGAACAAATAGGTAAAAATATAATTAGCTAATACATTTTATATATTAATTGAGTTTAAAAATATATTTGTTAAAAACAAGTGATTAGAACATAATACCGCCATCGCAAATACTTAAGTAATTCTTAAAGATCTTAAGTAGGCACCAGATTGAAAGACCCTCTGGATGTGATTTACACATCCTTTTTATGCTCAGCCGTCCCTATATGGCTGAGCTTTTTTTTGCCTAAAATTTAATGATTTAGGCTCGAATCACTGCACCTGTTTCAGCGTCTAAAATGCGACTTGGTTCACGGCTTAAGCCTAAATCACCATTTAAATAATTTAATTCTTGGGCGAAATATTGACTAGCATCTTGTAAAGAACGTGCAGGTTCAAGTCCTGCTGGATTGGCACTGGTAGAGACGATAAAACCATCAAAAGCATTGCATAGTGCTACGCATAAAGGATGCGTCGTAACACGTACCGCGACCTTTGGATGATTGCCTTTGATCCACGTTGGAATTTCATTGGTCGCAGGCAATAGCCATGTGGTGGCACGTTCGTTGGCACTGCGATTGGTCCATGAGGCAATCACTTGTTCACGAATACTCGTTTGCAAATGTGCCAACAAAGGTTCCACTTGATGCAGACTGGCAGCCAGTAAAATTACCCCTTTTTCCATCGGACGCTGTTTTAAGCGTAAGATCTCTAAAAATGCCTGTTCGTTATATGGGTCACAACCTAGACCCCAAACAGCCTCTGTAGGGTAAGCTAAAACTTGTCCTTGTTTGAGACATTGTGCCGCTTCAGCAACAGAGGTCGTAATCATATACATCTTTCCCTTAACTTGATGGATGGAAAGACTATTGTGAACCTTATTGACCTGAACCACAACGCAGGTATAAACCTGACTGTTGCATCGCTAACCCAAGGAGTTCAAGTTCCATTAATTGGCCTGTTAAGCTGGCTGCATGGTCATTTAATTTCAAACACAGTTGGTCTAAATCCTGACCTTGCCAATCGAGTACGGCGTAGAGCGCTGCTAAATGTTCAGGTACAACAGTCTTGCTGGTTTTAGGCAGTAGAGGGGGTGTGCGATCAGAGACGTTTGATTTGCGCTGGCTCTGTTGTTGATGTTGCCATGTAGTGGCTAAAGCTAAGTCTTCAAGCACTTGTTCAGGATGATCCACTAAGGTTGCGCCTTCACGAATGAGTAAATGGCAACCTTGATGATACTCATCATAGATATAACCTGGAATTGCAAAAATATGTTTACCTTGTTCCGCAGCAATTTTAGCAGTAATGAGCGAGCCACTTTTTAAAGTTGCTTCAGCCACAATAATACCTAGGCTTAAACCACTGACAATTCGGTTACGCCGTGGAAAATGATGTTGTAAGGGCTGAGTGAAGGGTAAAAGTTCACTAATCACTGCACCACCTTGGGCAATGATTTGTTGTCTTAATTGCAAATGTTGGCTGGGGTAGGTTGTTTCTAAGCCAGTGGCAATAACCGCCAAGGTACGCCCATGTAGTAAGCCACCTTTATGTGCAGCTTCATCAATCCCTAAGGCTAGACCGCTATTAATATAAAATCCTTTTTCACTTAAATAATACGCAAAATCATAAGCTACTTGTCGGCCATGTGGACTGGGTTTACGACTGCCTACAATCGCAATTTGTGCTTCATTTAAAATAGAGACATCACCCTGACCAAATAAAATAGGTGGCTTGTCATTATAGGTGTTGAGTTGTTGTGGATAGTCAGCATCATCTAAACACAGTACAAAATCACTATGTTGCTGAATAAGGTCTAAAGTTTTTTGGAAATGATCTTGAACGGCAGCTTGTTCAAAGTCTTGAACACGTTTTAGATGGCTGCGATGTAAATTCAAGCTGGCCCAGTCATGTCGCGCTGTAAAGGCGGCTTGGACTGAGCCATAATGCTGGATGAGTTTATAAAAACTCGATAAGGAATGTTGCACCAAATACCAGAGACGTATGGTATCAAGTTGATTCTGTGAGAGTTGCTGCAACATACCTCACCTCACTTTAGAGATTAGTCATCACTGTCCGGTGCCACTAAATGAGCACCGACTTTAATGGGTAATTCACTATTTAGAATATAGCCATAGCTGAATTGATCAAAGGTTTTAAAGACCATGACATGCCCAATACGTTGTCCTGGGAGCTGAATCCGTTCTTTGGTTTTTGGATCGGTGACAATTTCGCCTTGTTGTGAAAGTGCAAAAACATGGCCACTTTGTACGCCGTGTTGGCTACCACGATCTAAAGTGACGACGCTACCTTGAGCTGCTGTACCAATTGAACCTTGTACACGAATCACTTTACCCTCTGGCACGACATGATCTGCCTCTACAGGGTAGAACAAAGTTGGCAACATTGGGTCGTAAATTGGTAAAACACGATCACCACGACGGACTTCGTAGTTGTAAGTGTCGGTAATTTCTAGGGTGGTTATATCATCCGTATTTTTGCTGGCAATGGCTGTCGCGACTTGTGTCAGTTCTAAAGCAATTGGATATTTGCGTCCTTTCGCATCTACTGCTGTATAAGGTTCACCTTCACGGTAAATTGCATAGCGTTGACCTGATTCTAAACCAGCACCACGTGCATAAACTGTTTGTCCTTTGGCTGCTAACACACGTTGATCAGCTGCACCCACAATATAAGGCGTTGCATCTAGTGCATCAGGGCCAATAATATGTGAGCGTTCTAAAAAGTTTTTGATATCATCTAAGGCAATTACAGGAATGGCATTGTTAGTCGATTCTAAACGCACTTGAGGTCTTAAGTTTTGACTGCCTAAGTAGCGATTAATAATGCCTTCACAACCATCACCTTCATCTTTACCCAAAATTGGACGACCTTGATAATCGCACATTAAGAGGCGGTCACCAGGGAAAATCCAATGCGGATTTTTGACATGTTTATTGCTGGCCCAAATTTCACGCCAGCGTAGCGGATTTTTTAAAAAACGTTTTGAAATGTCCCACAAGGTATCGCCTTTTTTGACAATATACACGTTGGGTGCATTGGCTTTTAAAGCAGGTGGATTAATATTACGTGCCGGTGCAGCTTCAGCGACACTGATAAAAGCCAGCCCCAAACTGGTACATATTGCAACAGCCAATAATTGCTGCTTAAACCCCAAGACACGAAAAATAGCAGTGTCTGTCAAAACCTTTTTCATTATCATAATTCCTAAAATTATGTATGTAGTTGCGTTATAATAACGATCTTACACACAATTTTCTGATGAAGCATTCCTTCATTGGGTTTTTTAATTCAATGGCAGAATTGAGGACGCAGTATGGCCTTGTTACCTATTTTAAGTTTCCCGGATCCCCGTCTTCGTACCATTGCGAAACCTGTCGAAGAAGTTACTGATGAAATTCGTCAGCTTGCTGCAGATATGTTTGAAACGATGTATGCAGCGCCCGGCATTGGCTTGGCTGCGACCCAAGTTGACCATCATATTCAATTGATCGTGATGGATTTATCTGAGAACAAAGATCAACCTTTGGTTTTCATTAATCCAAAAATTACCCCACTGACCACAGAGACCCAACCGTATGAAGAGGGCTGTTTATCAGTGCCCCAAATATACGACAAAGTTGAGCGTCCGTCACGCGTAAAGATCGAAGCAATTAACCTTGAAGGTCAAGCATTTGAGATGGAAGCAGATGAACTTCTGGCAGTTTGTATTCAGCATGAAATGGATCACTTAAACGGTAAACTTTTTGTCGATTATCTCTCACCACTCAAACGTCAACGTGCACGTGAGAAAGTGGAAAAAGTGTTACGTCAACGTCAAAAAGTGCAACGTTAAGCAAAGAGGCTGCTTTTTTCTGCCACTTTGTTATACTTAAACCCATACTCAAGGTATGGGTTTTTGTTTTTGTATCAGCGCAGTGCTTTACTGCTGTCTTTTGCAGCCGTGTTTTTACAGATTGCTGTGTTTTTACAGCCTTTATTGCCAGCACATTATCAAGTGGCGCCGGTCTGTGAAACTATTGCCCAAGCTTTACTGCATTCACATTCAGAAACACATGCACATCATCACGCTGTAGAGCAACAACATGAGCATCAGCATCATGATGCTAATCATCAGTGCCAATATTGTACGGTATATGGCAATTTAGTTTTACCACCTGAATTATCGGTTAAGGAAGTACTAGACCGTATTCAAGTGCGTTTTGCTGCTTGGCAAAATAATGCCGCCTATGTTTGGTTTGTTTTACAACGTCTATTCTTACTGCCCCAAGGGCGAGCTCCACCACTTTTTGCATAAATTTCGATCAATTTTTTAGGGTCTTTGCTGGCTCTAGCCTACTCGTATTTATGTTTTAAGTGAGATGATCATGACATCAGGTCAGTTTTTATTACAGCCTCTAGCGGCTGCCATGGCGATCGCCTATTCAAGTACAATTTTTGCGGCTCAAAATTCAGAAAATCAGCCTCTATCCTTAGCGCCAATTGTGGCAACAGCACAGCAAGGCAATGATGCCCATGGTTTAATTGTACGCGCTGATCCTAAACAGCCGATTCAACCTATTCCAGCTGCAGATGGAGCAGATTATTTGCAAAGTATTATGGGATTTAGCGCCGTGAATAGTGGTGCAGGTACCAATGGTGATGTGACCTTCCGCGGTATGTTTGGTTCAAGAATTAAAATTTTGACCGATGGTACAGAAAACCTTGGTGCTTGCCCAAGTCGAATGGACTCGCCAAGCTCGTATATTTCACCTGAAAGTTATGATCAAATTTCAGTGATTAAGGGGCCACAAACCGTACAATATGCCAATACGGGTTCTGCGGCTACAGTGATTTTTGAAAGACGTCCAGAGCAATTCTCACAGGATCACAATTATCGTGGTCAAGCCAGTGTTGTGGTTGGTTCTTATGGCCGCTTAGACCATAACATTGAAGCTGCTGTGGGCGATGAACACAAATATATCCGTTTAAATACCAATCGTTCTGTATCGGACAGTTATCAAGACGGTCATGGTACAACAGTGCCCTCGGATTGGCAGCGTTGGAATGCTGATCTGGCTTTTGGCTGGACACCAAATCAAGATACTTGGTTAGAGTTGACCGCAGGTAAGGCTGATGGTGAAGCGGTGTATGCTGGACGCGCGATGGATGGATCTAAATTTGCCCGTGAGAGTTTAGGCCTACGTGCTGAAAAGAAAAACTTAACTGATCATGTAAAAAAGCTCGAAGCTCAAGTGAATTACAACTTTAATGATCATGTGATGGATAACTTTAGCTTGCGAGAGTTTAACCCTGCAGGCGGTATGAAAATGCCAATGGCCACCAATGTTGCACGCCAAACTTTAAATGCCCGAGTGGCCATGACTACAGAGTGGGATAAGCTGCAATTGATCAGCGGCTTAGATAGTCAACGTAATCGTCATAGCATTCGTAAAGGTATGCATAACAGTTATAAGGATCTGCCACGCGAAACTGATATGCAGTTTCAATCTTATGGTGCTTTTACGGAACTAAGCTATGACTTAGGTGACGATAATCGTGTGGTCACAGGGCTGCGTGTTGATCAGGTTCAGGTCCAAGATCAACGTGCGAGTACTCAAACAGGTTTAAATCGTGAACGAGAGCAGACTTTACCTAGCGCTTTTATCCGTTTTGAAAACATTCATCCCGAACACGATGACGGCAAAACCTATATTGGCTTAGGGTATGTAGAGCGTATGCCGGATTACTGGGAGTTATTTAGTCCAAAATCAGGTAATGGTCATCTCAACACCTTTAACCATGTGGATACTGAAAAAACTTTACAGCTCGATCTTGGCTATCAACATCATCATGCGGGTTGGAATTCTTGGGTATCGGCTTATGCAGGTTTAGTGCAGGACTATGTTTTAACCACTTATCAGGCAACAGGGATGATGGGGGCAGAGGCACATAGTCGTAATGTAGACGCTACAATTGCAGGTGCAGAAGCCGGTATTGGCTATCAATTTACTGATGTAATCTCTGCAGATCTAAGTGCGATGTATGCTTGGGGTGAAAATACCACTGACCATACTGCTTTGCCACAAATTGCACCTCTAGAGGCGCGTATTAATTTGCGTTATAGCCAAGATAAATATAACTTAGGACTACTCTGGCGTATGGTTGATGATCAAGACCGTGTCAGTGTCGGTGAGGGAAATATTGTGGGTTATGACCTGAAGCCAAGTCATGGTTTTGGCACACTCGCAGTCAATGCGACCTATCATTTAAGACAGGGTGTTGATCTGGCAGTCGGAATTGATAATGTATTAGATAAAAGCTATGCCGAACACTTAAATAAAATGGGTAATGCTGGCATTGGCTTAGCGGGTAATGAGCAATTTAATAATATTGGCCGTAATTATTGGGCACGTCTAAGTATGAAGTTCTAAAACTATGTCACAAGCCAAAGCCGATTTTTCGCTTTGGCTTGTTCTTGGCTCTGATCAGAATCAAAAACAGCTGTTTTGCATTGATTTAACTGAAAAAAACTAGATTCTAAAACCAAAAGGAATCAATTTGGTATAAATTATTAAAAATATTTTCCCATAAAAATCATTGTCTTATATTTTTTGAGTTGATTTAATCAACATTTAATTAAAAAAGAGCTTGTTAGTGTTACATTTTTATTTATAATGCTCATCCATCGGCAGTGATTGAAATAAATTGCTTGACTCTTGTGAGAATAAGAGTATTATAGCCGACTACTTGCTTCTGACGAAGATGCAAGAAAATCATTAAGAGATTATGAAGAACAACTTGTGTGGATTTTTACTGGTTGATCAATCGAATATATTTTCATTGATAATTGGTAAGAATTTCTCGAAGTTTATTTGAGCAAATTTTTTGTCAGTAATTGATGAGCCAAGATTGGTGCCCTATAGGCACTATTGATTTTAAACTGAAGAGTTTGATCATGGCTCAGATTGAACGCTGGCGGCAGGCTTAACACATGCAAGTCGAGCGGATGAAGGTAGCTTGCTACTGGATTCAGCGGCGGACGGGTGAGTAATGCTTAGGAATCTGCCCATTAATGGGGGACAACAGTTGGAAACGACTGCTAATACCGCATACGCCCTACGGGGGAAAGCAGGGGATCTTCGGACCTTGCGTTAATGGATGAGCCTAAGTCGGATTAGCTAGTTGGTGGGGTAAAGGCCTACCAAGGCGACGATCTGTAGCGGGTCTGAGAGGATGATCCGCCACACTGGGACTGAGACACGGCCCAGACTCCTACGGGAGGCAGCAGTGGGGAATATTGGACAATGGGCGAAAGCCTGATCCAGCCATGCCGCGTGTGTGAAGAAGGCCTTTTGGTTGTAAAGCACTTTAAGCGAGGAGGAGGCTACTTAGATTAATACTCTAGGATAGTGGACGTTACTCG
>NZ_JCAKMW010000019.1:0-47689 GCF_059515805.1 Acinetobacter sp. CY05
TGTAGTGGTTTAATAAAGTTGGACACCAATTTAGGTGATAATGTATTCACCAAAGAGGTGCTCAATGAGAACAAGACGAACATTTACTCCAGAATTCAAATTAGAAGCAGCAAGCCTTGTACTTGATCAAGGCTATTCAATTTTACAGGCCTGTCGTGCTTTAGATGTTGGGCAGACAGCATTAAAACGTTGGGTTGATCAACTTCAATTTGAACGAACAGGACAATCTCCAACAATGCCTGCTCTAACAGCTGAGCAAAGGGAAATACAACAACTTAAAGCTCGTATCCATCAACTCGAGCAGGAGAAGATGATCCTAAAAAAGGCTACAGCTCTCTTAATGTCAGACGAATTCAAACATATGCGTTGATTGATCAATTAAGAAAGCTAAGCTCTGTTAAATTAATCTGTCGTGCCTTTGGTGTACTGCGTTCAAGCTATTACCATTACCGTTCAACAAGTAAAACTCCTCATCCAGATCGTATCAAGCTTAAAGTGATGATTAAAAGTCTATTTAAGCAAAGTCGTCACTCTCTTGGTAGTCGGGGAATTCGATTTATGTTGTTGAATCAGGGCATTAAGATTGGACGCTATCTGGTACGTAAGTTAATGCGTGAATCAGGTCTTGTTTCCAAACAACGTAAGAAGTACAAATATCAAAGCAACGTAGCTGAAGTCCCTGCTGTTCCAAATATATTAAACAGGCAATTTAAACCTGTTCAGCCTAATCATGTGTGGAGCAGTGACATTACCTATATTTGGACAGGTAAAACATGGGCTTATCTTGCAGTTGTTCTTGATCTGTATGCTCGTCGAGTGATTGGTTGGTCTATGTCGTCCCAAGCAGACCAACATTTAGTCATTAAGGCATTAGATGAAGCATGGCATCGGCGAGGTAAACCGAGTGGCGTGATCTTCCATTCTGATCAAGGCAGCCAATATAAAAGCCTTTTAGTTCGGCATAGGTTGGCGTGCTACGCCATGCAACAAAGTATGAGTCGTAAAGGAAACTGTTGGGACAATGCCCCAACAGAAAGGCTTTTTAGAAGTCTCAAGACTGAGTGGATTCCCAAATTGGGATACAGCTCAATTGAAGAAGCGAAGCTAGATGTTGGTCTGTATCTGATGGAATACTACAATCAGATACGACCTCATCGATTTAACGATGGTATCAGTCCTTGTCAGGCTGAAAATGAACTTAAAACTGTGTCCAATATTTGTTGACCACTACAGGTTAACTAAATATTAAGTTTAAGCATGTCCCTATGCTTTCCTATTTAAATCAAAGCTTATATTTACTTAGACAAGTACCTTTAACAAATCCTTGAAAGAATGCTCCGTTGTTTTTTAATCGTCCTTGCATAAAATCATTTTTTTCAATTTCAATCATGCCGTTATTCAAAGTTTCTTCAACACTTTTTAAAGTCCCGACAACTGGCTCAAGATTCAAATTTTTATGAATCGTTTGAATGTTAGAAAAAGCTTGCTCATGTCCAAATCCATTTGCCACTCTATTAACGTAATAATCATAGGCAAAGTTACAAAATTTCGTCACTAATTCATTATGTTGTTTAATTTCGATTTTACTCATACTTTCTTTTTTTAACCTAGCTTCTACTTTTGCTTGTTCATATTTTTGTTTAGCTTCAATTTGACGTTCAGCTTCGAGACGTACTTGCTCAGCCTTTTCTTTTTTAACTCTTTCCTCTTCCTCTTTTTTTTGTTTTAAAAGCCTTTCTTGCTCAAGTTTTTCTTGTTCTCTAAGTTTCTTTTGACGCTCCGCCTCTTCTCGTTTTCTTTTTTCTGCCAACTCCAATTCTTTACCGCCACATCCAGTCGATACGTAATATAGATCATACATATATACTAAAGCGCCATATTCAGCAGATCGAATAAATGGCAATTTATCGTATGTATATAGAAATGGTACAAAACCCTTGTATGCCCCATACTGATTTTTATAATTGATTTCACCACATACTGATTTTTTACCATCTAAATTGGTTACGACACGAACTTTTCTAAATTGTGCCGAGAATGGATCATCAATATTATCTTTAATTTGTGTCTTAGCAGTATTAATCAAACCTGCATCATTAGCTTGTACATTTGAAATTGCCAACAAGACGAACGCAGTTAAAAATAGTCTACGCATATTTTCCATTTGAAATTTAACGTGAAATATAGAGTATATATCTAATAATTTGTATCTTGTCACAGCAATAATAAGAATAGTTCTTATATAAGTTATTAGGCAGACTCATTTCATAGAAAACGCCGTAAACTTTATCAATACAAGGCTACGGCGTTCTTGTAGCTATAAATCAACTACAGCAATTTTACGAGTAATGCCTAAAGTTTTTAGCCAAATTACAAACTGCATTCACCACCAATCTATTCAGTTCGGCATTCATTTCTATATCAGGAGTCAACGTTCTCAAATTCCGATGTGAATCCAGATATGGTTCTTTCTCCATCCCATAGGCATCAATTTTGTTCATATAGACACACACTTGGTGACTCGATGCTTCTGCTTTTAGATGTGTAAATCGAAGCCCTTTAAAGATATCCAACAACAATTGTCTGATGTTTGAAAATGAGTTATTCAAGCGTTTCAGTATGGACTCTTTAATATTCTTCTCCGCACGAATTCGCCATTCACTCTCTTTCAACGGCGTACCATTTTGATCCGTCTGCTTTTGGTATATATGCCAATACTCATCAGCTAATCTATGATTGATTCCGATATTAAAACCATCTTTTAACTTTCTATGGAGCGCAATCGGATTAACAGGAATAGGGATAAATACGCCTGTTTGCGTTTTAAAGACCCTTAAATTATTTGTAGTACTAGGAAGTCTCAAGGACTTTAAAAGCGCCGTAGCAAGCCCTAGATGCTTATATCCATAGAAGTCTAAAGCCACTTCCAACTCTACAATTTTCATACTCTGATGAAGCAAACCAAAATGATTTAAATATCTCAGACGTTCATTTAACAGCTTAAGCGAATTCATATCGTGCAAGCGAATCACATAGCCATTCAAGTTTTCTGTGATGTAATGTCTAATCCCAGTTTTCTCAGTTAAAAACTTTTTAATATCGTGTCGAGTACATGGTTTTGTAATTTCAAAATAAAGATCTAAAAAATCCACTCTCGCTCTGATCTTAATATTCATAGCCTTAAAATCGTAGCTATTAATATTGGAATAAATCTTTGTTTCTAACTCATCAGCTTGTTTAGCATTTTCTGCATATCGTTGTTCTAAAGCTCCCCATGTATCGAATGACACCACCTCACCCACATGGAAACTAAATCCACTCTCCCGACACGACTCTTCACATCGGTCAGACCTTGCTTTTAATAAATTCAGCTCAAACCGAATTTCATTTAACTTGGTATAAAAATCCGTAGCGGTAAGTTTCTCTTCATCAATTTGATACAACCGATTCATCAAAGCTTGATAGTCATCACCAACTTTTAAATTCAACATAATGCACAACCTATTTTTTGGATAAAAAAACGGTTCAATCCATTGAACCGTTTCGCCATCAATATTCCTTAATTAATCAATTAAAGAACTCTCAAGCCTTTTAATTTCCGCATCCACATCCTCGTTTAACTTATCTAACAGACGATTAAATGACTCACTATCTTTAAGAGATCCCGTCATTAATTCATCAAAGTTCGGCTCAGGAATTAAGTGCTCTAACTCCCCCCAATTAATTTCCAAATTAAGATCTTGCCAATGATCCGATGCTTTAACTTTCTCAAGTACAGTCAAAGCAACTTTGGTAGCTACGTTTTTTTCCATGTCCATGATGATCTCCTTAAGGACTTAGTGTTTTGTATGAGTAGTTGACGCCCGAATGAAGGCATCAAGTGTTAATTGGGTATAAGCAACTTTGCTATTTCTTAGCTCAAATCGAAGTTTGTAAACTTCTTTTGAAGTCCGATTATTTGCCAAAAATGAATACCACTGTTTCTCAGTTTTAAAAGGCAACTTTTCGGCTAAATACTCTGAAGCTTGTGATCTTGTGAACCATGTCTTTTGACCAATCATACTTGCCCCTTTCTTTTGTTGTGCCATGCCACTAATTCGTCATAACTAAAGAAAACTGGAGCTTGTCTCGATTCGCCGTATTTAATTGCTCTCGGAAATGAAGGGTCTCTGCGCATTAAAATTCTTAACGTTTCTCTAGACACGCTAAGCATTTCACATACTTTGTTGTAGGGGATTTGAAGAGGATGAATTTCTTGAGAAAGCATTTAATAGCTCCATGCTCGTTGCGATACATGAATTATGTTTATTATTATTTTTATTGAAAAATATGTAATAGTGTAGACCACGGGTCTACACTATTTATTGTTTATTATTTCAACTTTTTTAATTTCCTGACTCCAGGTTTTTTGGCATCTTCTTTCAATACACAGCTAATCCATCTTTTCATATTGAGTGGATCTTTTGTTTGACCCGCATCAAAAGTATTCATTAAATCTATAACTTTATTCGCAATATCAATAGCTTTGTAATCTTCATCCTCTTTAGACTCTAGATACTTAGCCAATATTCTAGCCATTCCTCGTCTATCTCTAGCATCTCTTTGACTTTTTTCATTTCCTTCAAGTACAGCACAATCATCTGAATCTTCTTGAAGTGATATCAAAGGCTCATCGATAACCTCTTCTAAAGCTATTTTTGAAACACAAATGCTATTGCGAGTGATACTTATTGATACCTCAGATTGTTCATAATATTTTTTTAAATTTTCAGTATTTAAAGGGAGTTCATTTTCATCGCCATTTACATGCTTCTCTATAAACATTCGTTCATGAATATCATTTGGTAGAATAATAAAACCGTCACACTTTGACTCTTCACCATAAATTTTCTTGAACTTATCTACCGATATTTTATCAACATCGCCAAACATTAAGCTGTTCAAATCTCTATCTCGAAAAAGCTCAACATAACTAATTTCGAGAAAAATCTCTTTTACTATTCTTTCTGTCAGCACATTGTCGTATCCACCCCCACATAAACCATCAACAATAGTAAAAACTTCGAGATGGTTATCTTTAATAAAATGCGTAGTCTCTGCATTTTCAACGTTTCTTTTATACGACTCACTTAGCTTTGATTTCAGCTCATTAAAAGACAGAAAATCCAACGTTATTTAACCTTCTTAAATTGAATTACTTTCATATCTGCCAACTCTTCAAGATAGTCGGCATACCATTGCATCAAACGTGCACGATCTTCCAAATATTGGGCTTTGTTATATACACCTGCCACACCATCTTTGACGTGCGCTAAAGCAGACTCAATGTGTCTTTCATCAAAGCCACGGTTGTTTAAAAGCGTACTAGCAATATGTCGGAATCCATGAGGGGTCTGACGCCCCTCATACCCAAGACGGCGCAATGCCATAATAAAAACTGTATCCGACTTTGGCTTATTCTTATCTGATCGACTTGGGAAAAGGAAATCAGATTCAGAATAAATAGTCTTAAGCTGTTTAAGCAAATCAATAGCTTGTTTTGGCAAGGGTACTGTATGTTCACGGCGTTTCTTCATGCGGAAGTCTGGGATAGTCCAAAGTGCATTTTCTAAATCAAACTCTTCCCACTTAGCCTCACGTAACTCACTTGGTCGACAGAACAACATAGCTAAGAGTTGTAAGCCAATACGGCTATCTAATGTTGGATAATTATTGATAGCTCGGAGCAATGCAGGCAATTCATTTTCCGACACATGAGCCATATTTTCTTTTTTGCCTTGAATAAGGTATTTCTGCATTCCTTCTAATGGATTGTAATCAATGCGCCCTGTAACCTTTGCATAGTCATAAATGTCACGACACATTGCACACATACGCTTAACTTGCTCATAAATCTTTTTTTCAAGCTGAATGCGCTTTAGATACTCCATCCATTCAATCGGTCGGATAGAAACAAATAAGCGTTTTCCAAACATTGGGAATATATGCTTCTCTAACGCACCTTTGTTACGTGTCATGGTATCGGATACCCATTGCATTTGCTTGGTATCAAGCCATTCACGAGCTAAAGCTTCAAAAGTAGCATTGTTAGTTTCAAGCTCTTTTATCTTTCGCTCTTGCTTGCTGACAATAGGATTTTCGCCATTGCCGATGTCATTCAATAATTCTTGAGCTTTCTTTCGAGCAAGTTTGCCTTTAATCGCAGGATAACCACCTAGCCCAACCCAAGACCATTTCCCATCAGGCTTTTTATATCTTAATTGCCAAGACTTGTTTCCATTCTTCTGTACAAAGAAATACAACCCATTACCATCTAACTCCCGATAGTCCTTATCTTCAGGTTTTAGATTTTCCAAAACGGTATCTGACAAAGGACGCTTTTTAATATCTGAACGCTTCATCGTGTATCACAGTGGTTTCAATAATTTATTAATGATACACAATCTGATACATGATACAACCTCATATAGTCGGTTAAGCTCAGTTATATTTAGACATAAAAAAAGGCTTGATCCCTTTAGAATCAAGCCTTTCCGCTTTATATAACGCTATATCCTGTTATATTCAGCTAGGTATTTGGTGGAGGTGGCGGGAGTTGAACCCGCGTCCGCCAGCATTACGCCCCAGAATACTACATGCTTAGATATCGTCTATTGTTTTAGCGCCTTGTGACCCGACGAACAGGGTACAAGTTGCGATCCTCTTAATTTAGTACGAAACCCCGAGGCTTGATTTCATACGGACTTGTGTGCGTTCGCTTCAGTCGGGACCCCTAACCACAAGTATTCAGGGATGCGGACAAGCTGCCCTTAGGCAGCTAGAGCGTAAGATTCGTCGTTTGCGACTATAAAAATGCAAATTTGATTTACGAGAGAAAATGCGCTCTCGGCATGCATCTATGAGTTTCATCACCAGCGTCGAAGCCAGAAACACCCCCAAAGTACGGCTTAATCATAGCACAACTATCAGTAATTACGAGTCTATTTACCGATAAATTACGCCTGCTTTATGCGTTTGTTTGATTAATTGGGTTAATATTTTGCCTTTCAAGCATAATATTAGAAAAAATATGAGTTATTTATTGGCCCTAGACCAAGGCACCACTTCAAGCCGCGCGATTATCTTTAATGAAAAAGGCGAAATTCAAGCCACAGCGCAACGCGAAACCCAAATTCAAACCCCGCACTCAGGCTGGGTTGAACAAGATGCACATGAAATTTGGAGTAGCCAATTGGGCGTGGTGCAGCAAGCCTTGGCTGCCGCGGGTTTATTGGCCAAGGATATTCATGCCATTGGCTTAACCAACCAACGTGAAACTACGGTGGTATGGGATAAACGTACAGGTCGCGCCCTTGCCCCTGCCATTATTTGGCAAGATCGCCGGGCAAGCACATGGTGTAATCAACTGATTGAGCAAGGTTTAACTACCAACATTTTAGAAAAAACTGGCTTAAGGATTGATCCATATTTTAGTGCAGGAAAATTAGTGTGGTTACTTGAAAATGTCGCGGGTTTACGCCCATTGGCCAAGCAAGGTCATGTTGCCTTTGGCACCATTGACAGTTGGCTGATTTGGAATTTGACCCAAGGCGCAGAACATATTATTGAGGCCAGTAATGCCTCACGTACCATGCTCATGAATCTCAAAAGCCAAACTTGGGATCAAGAACTACTGGAGCGCTTTGAGATTCCAAGCAGCGTATTGCCTAAAATTATCAGTTCAGACAGCTATGTCGCAGACACCGCCCAAGGGTTATTGGGTGCCTGTATTCCGATTACTGGGATTTTAGGTGACCAGCAAGCTGCACTGTTTGGACAAGCCTGCTTTAAACCCGGTAGCGCTAAAAACACCTACGGTACGGGCTGTTTTATGCTGTTTAATACGGGTCAAGAAGTCAAAACCAGCCAAAATCAACTCTTGTCTACCCTTGCATGGCAAGCACAAGGTCAAGCCACCTATGCCTTAGAAGGTAGTGTGTTTATGGCTGGTGCCATTGTGCAATGGTTACGGGATGGTTTAGGAATTTTACATAAAAGTAGCGATGTAGAACGCCTCGCCAATAAGGTCCCTGATAGCGATGGCGTGGTCTTGGTGCCAGCCTTTACCGGGCTTGGCGCACCGCATTGGGATTCTGAGGCACGCGCTTTATTATGTGGGATGTCGCGCGGTACCAACAAACATCACATTGCCCGCGCAGCCTTAGAAGCGATAGCTTTTCAAGTCTCAGATGTTTTAACCGCCATGCAATCCGATTTAGGCCAACAACTCACCCAGCTTTGTGTCGATGGTGGTGCCAGTCACAATAATACCCTCATGCAGTTTCAGGCCGATATTTTAAACGTGCCTGTGCTACGCCCTAAAATGTTGGAGTCTACTGCTTGGGGAGCAGCTGCTATGGCAGGTTTAAAATCAGGCGTGTTCAGTTCGCTCGATGATATTGCCGCCTGTTGGCAATTAGAACGTGCATTTGAACCCCAAATGCCCCAACTGGAACGTGAGCGTCATTTAGCCAAATGGCAAGATGCACTGCAACGTGCCAAGTCGCATTGACATTAAGCGCTGTGACTTAAGTGCTTTTGTAAGCAGCTTTTTGCAGGGCTTTTTTAAGCACTTGAGTCTCGTGCTTGAGCGCACGTTCATTGTTTAGCACAATTGATAAAAAAATCATCTTTGCTCGAGAAATGCGCTCAAAAAAACTATACTCAAATTTCACAATAATAAATAAGATGGAGTTTTGCGATGTCTCATTCCTCCACATTACAACAGCAGGTCTTAGACGACCGTGAGATTCGGCATTCTATCCACAACATCACGAGCAAAATTCAACAGCAACCCATTTCCGACATTGTCGATGATCAAGGGCATCAATATGTCGATCTCGTATTAGAAGGTGGCGGGGTGTTAGGCATCGCCTTGGCAGGCTATACCTATGCCCTAGAACAAGCAGGCATTCGTTTTTTAAATATTGCAGGGACATCCGCAGGCGCGATCAATGCCGTGTTTTTAGCCACGCTTGCTAAACCTAACCAAATGCGCAGCGATAAACTGCTTGAACTCCTCAGTCGTATGCCGATGCAGGAGTTTATTGATGGCGGTAAATTGGCAGACTATGTAGTCGAGGCACTACAAAGCCAACAATCCGACATGTGGAAGAAAAAATTGAGTTTAAGCTTACTCAAAGAGCTACGCCGTTTATTGTCCAAAGAGCGCATTGCGCTTAACTCAGGGCAACGCTTTGAACAGTGGCTGACAGAAAATCTGAGCATTAACCATATTGCTGACTTAGAGCAGCATCTACAATTAGCCCCCAACACCCTTAAACTGCGCCCCCAACGCGAATCTGAAACCGCCCACCCTATGCGTGCAGCACACGGCACACGGCTGAGCGACCAACAACGGATAGAAAAAATTGCAGCCAATATTCAATTGTGTATGGTCAGTGCCGATATTAGTACCCAAAGTAAAATTGTATTTCCGCGTATGGCCGAACTGTACCAGCAGCAACAGCTAACACTGGCCAAATGTGTGCGTGCCTCCATGGCGATTCCGATTTTTTTTGAGCCTGTGCTGTTACCTGTCAACCCTCAAGCAAATTGGAGTAAATGGGTGGGTTATGAAGGTCAATTGCCTGAACAATCCGCTTTGGTCGATGGTGGGATCATGTCCAACTTCCCAATTGATATTTTTCATCAACGCCAATATGTGCCTTTGTGTCCAACCTTTGGTGCGAAGCTAGATACTGACCGTGAGCATCCCCAAAATACTCAAGGCATGTTGGCATTTTTAAACGCTTTGTTTGATACCGCAAGACATACCTCAGACTTTAACTTTTTGCACCAAAACCAAGATTATCGCCATTTAATTAGTTATATCGAGATTGCACGACATAAAGTGCCTGCCCCTGCGCTGTGGTATCACTTTAAAGCCAATCAAGCGCGTGAGATTCATGAATTTCATTGGCTTGATTTTCAGATGCCGCTCGAAAAACAATTAAAATTATTTAAGCTCGGTGTGGCTGCCGCTGCCGACTTTATTTTAGGGAATCAAGATAAATTACAGCATCAAAACCATGTGGCCAATTTTAAACAGCGTTTTCATCTCGAAGCCCAGCAGCCGACCTATATCCCTAAACCCATCGCGCCTTTTGATTGGCAGGCCTATAAACATATCCGTGCCCAATTGTTATAAAAAAAGACCCTCGCTCGGGTCTTTTTTAGCTATTTTAATCTGCTGTTTAAGTCTAACACTGATCAATAAGCATAAGAGGCAATTGCTGTAGCAATCAGCTCATCTTGATCATTAACCATATTCATACGCATGGTACAACCTTTACGCCCCATGCGTAGCGCTTCAGCGGTGGCAATAAAATATTCACCGCGTCCCGGTTTTAAATAATCCACCCGAATATCTAGCGTTGCCAAGCGTGCTGCTTGCAGACTGACCTGCTCAAAGGTCTCTTTGCTGGCTTTTTTATACAATTCCGCCATGGCGATAATTCCCCCGACACTATCGAGTACCGTCGCGGTCGAGCCACCATGTAAGATTTGATATTGCATATTACCAATTAAATGAGGTTGCATCTGAATATAAGCTTGAATTTGCCCATTCACCACTCGCATTTGCATTCCGTTATGTTGAAAAAATGGCGAGCTATTAAAGGCTTGGCATAGCTTTTCAAATACTGCATTGATTTCAATTTTTTCGCCGAGATTTAATTCACCCGTCCACTTTTTCACAGCATCATTCATTTTTTCAAATTACCTTAACAACAATTTACAATGACCAAGCTGTCATTATAGAGCTACAATAAACTAAATTTTAATACGAAACATTGAGATTGTTATGACCTATACGTTTAATCGTCCGGCTTTTCCTGCGACTCGCATGCGTCGTATTCGTAAAAATGATCAATTACGTGCCATGGTACGTGAAACACAACTCTCTACAGATCATTTAATTTATCCAGTATTTGTACTGCCGGGGCAAAATCAAACTCAAGATATTCCAAGTATGCCCAACGTACAGCGTTTATCGGCAGATTTATTATTAAAAAAAGCAGAACGCTTACTTGAGCTAGGGGTGTCAAAACTCGCGCTATTTCCAGTGACACCACAAGAAGATAAAAGTTTAACAGCAGAAGCCGCTTGGCGTGACGATGGTCTAGTACAAAACACGGTGCGCTTACTTAAAAAAGAATTACCAGAAATGGTTTTAATTACCGATGGTGCACTTGACCCATATACCACCCATGGTCAAGATGGCATTATTGATGACACAGGCTACGTATTAAATGACGAAACCGTAGAAGCATTAATTAAACAAGCCTTAAGTCATGCCGAAGCGGGTGCCGATGTGGTCGCACCAAGTGACATGATGGATGGACGTATTGGTGCCATTCGTCAAGCACTAGAGGCCAATGGCCATATCTATACCAGTATTATGGCCTATTCTGCCAAATATGCCTCAAGCTTCTACGGTCCTTTCCGTGATGCTGTCGGTTCTGCCAGCAACTTAAAAGGTGGCAATAAGTACAATTACCAAATGGATATTGGCAACCGTGCCGAAGCCCTGCATGAAATTGCCCTTGATATTCAAGAAGGTGCAGATATGGTGATTGTCAAACCGGGTATGCCGTATCTAGATATTGTGCGTGAAGTCAAAGACACCTTTGGCGTGCCGACTTTTGTGTATCAAGTCAGTGGTGAATATGCCATGCTTGCCGGTGCCATTCAAAATGGCTGGTTGTCCGATAGCGTGATTATTGAATCGTTAATGAGCTGCCGCCGCGCAGGCGCAGATGGAATTTGGACTTACTTTGCTGAAGAAGCCGCACTGAAGCTTAAAGACATGCAATAAATTTAACTCTTAAGGTCAGCATGTGCTGGCCTTTTACTTTGCTTTAAATTACTTAATGCATGTTGCACACTCTGAAAATGAAAAATAAAGCCTGCATCATTTAAATGCTGAGGTCGGACAAATTGTCCGTTTAAAATCAGTTGTGCTTGCTCGCCTAACAGCAGTTGAAATAGCCACGCTGGTGCCGGTAAATGCGGTCGCTTATGAAATAACTGCGCGGCTTGATGGGCAAATTGTGCTTGACTGGTTAATTCTGGGGCAACCACATTAAAAATGCGTTTTTGTGTCGGGGTACGCATTAAAAACTCAATTGCTCTTAATACATCGTGCACATGCACCCATGCCACAGGCTGCTGTCCTGTGGCAATTTTACCAACTAAATTGAATTTAATCGGTAATAACATTTGTGGCAAGATGCCACCATTTTTACCAAATACAATACCTAAACGAATAATCTTGGTATTAAATTGACTAAATTTCAGCGCGGTATATTCCCATTTTTGACACAGCTCAGACATAAAAATTGCTTGGCTAGGACTATCCTCAGTACAGACCTGTTGCCATGTGTGCTCATGGTCAATGCCGTAATAACCAACCGCTGAGCCAGAAATAATGCTTTTAGGAAATATATTATGCGCAGTTAAGTAATGATATAAACGCTCGGTGCTCTCCACCCGACTCTGGATCAGTTTTTGTTTACGAGCAGTACTCCAGCGCCCCTTGCCAATGCTCTCACCTGCCAAATTTACGACATAATCAATCGGCTGCGTACCAATTTGCTCAAAGTCACGGATCCAAGTGACCGCATGACTGTTGCTCCTTAGTTGCCGGCTTAAGGCAATAATCTCATAGCCACGTGTCACCAAAAAAGCAATTAAATGTGAACCAATAAAACCACTCGCACCGGTAATTAATACTGACGGTTTAGCCATGTAAGACCTATGATATTTTTTGTTTTTGAGTCAATGCTCAACACTACAGCATTATTGCTGTTGTGGAAACATTTTAGCTGCCATACGCTGCGCTTGTGGACCATAAAACCAAAACACCACCAAATAAAAAGGAATCATAAAAATAAGTAAGCGTGAAATCAGCATCAATTGAAATTCTAGATTTAAAGCCTCTTTTAACCATAATGCACCTACATTTGGAATGTTAAGGTTAAACATTAATGGACCAAGCACGGCAAAAATATAATTGTATAAAAAGAAAATCAGCACATAAATTAAACTAAAGCGGTTACGTTCTAACTTACTAGGCGCACGGCGCTCTTTTTTAAGAAAATGAAATAACAATAAAATACTACTGATTAAAAATGGTAAAGCCGTTAAGACTTGTCCCATACCGCGCGGCAGCAAAGCAGCCAAAATACCCATCAGCATAGTAAATAACACTAAGTAAATGAAAAATCTTAAAAAATATTTAAACATATGCTGCTTTTAAACCCATGTGGATTGAGACCTCATGACAGTATAAAAAAAAAAATTATTTTTTTAAGTTTTATTGTCAACCAATTGCAAAACAGTGACGTTATAAAGGGTATAGGTCTGTAGCAGCCGAGCGTTTGTAATGGCATCCACAAATTTCGGTGACCTTTTATAGCAATAATAATTAATTTTGTTTGACCTAGGTGTAGCAGCCACCAAAGTCAGCACAAAATGTTTTTTTGACCGACGATTTACTATCACTCGAATCGTCGGTCTTTTATTTTCTGCGCATTTTTCCTTATAGTAGGCAGCAGCAACTTTTTGGGCAATAGCATGAGCGTGCGTTTTTTTCATACTTCTGATTGGCATTTAGGGCAGTTTTTCCATAACCACGACCGTAATGAGGAACATCAACATTTTCTCGCTTGGCTATTACAACAAATTCAAGCCAAACAGCCACATGCACTACTCATTGCAGGGGATATTTTTGATGTGGTTAACCCCGCCTCAAGTGCACAAAAGCAGCTCTATCAATTTTTAACCGATGCCCATGCCATTGCCCCGCATATGCAAACCCTGATGATTGCAGGTAATCACGACTCTGGTTATCGCATCGAGCAAGTCGAGCCCTTTTTAGCCAAATTTAATGCCAAAGCAGTGGGCGTGATTCGACGCAATGACAACCAGAGTTTTGATTTATCACACTTATTGGTGCCTATTCAGGATGCCCAAGGTCAGACCATTGCTTGGTGTTTAACCTTGCCCTATTTACGTAGCGCAGAAATTACCGGTTTAAATGAACACACCAGCAACAGCCAAAATGCCATTGCCTATTTGCATCAACAACTCATTTTAGAGGCTAAAGCCCGTAAACAGCCCAATCAAGCCCTCATTCTTATGTCACATGCCCATCTGCAAGGTGGCGAGACATCCGACTCCGAGCGCCCAATTGTGATTGGTAATGAAGAGGCATTATCCACCGCATTATTTGATGATGTGATTGACTATGTTGCACTCGGTCATTTGCATAAACCGCAAAAAGTTGGACATGAACATATCCGCTACAGTGGCTCACCTATCCCACTGTCATTTAGTGAACGCAACTATAAACATCAAGTAGTTGAAGTGAGCATTGATCCTTTGGCAGATGAGAAAAATCGTTTTCATTATGAGGCGCATATTATTCCACGCACGGTCGATCTGATTCGAATTCGTAAACCTTTAACTGATTTAATTGCCGCTGTACAAGCCTTACCGCAAGGTGAGATTGACAATCTCAATGCACGACATTTTTTAGAAATTGAATATACGACGGATGCCCCGCCTCCTGTTGATTTACGTCAACAGATCGAACTTGCCTTGCCGCCAAATCGTTACCGCTTACTGCGTATTGCTCGAATTTATCAAAAACAAACTGAGCAAAATGATACCAACCAAAAAGTCGATTTAGAACCACCCACGCCTGAAAAATTATTTTTAACGCTGTGGGAGAAAATGGGTTATGAGCAGGATGAATCAGTACAACGTGATTTCTTAACCTTGCTTGAAGCAGCACAACACGATTTGGATCAACAAGCGCACTAAGGATTGGCCATGAAAATTATTCGACTCAGTTTAAATAACTTGGCCTCGTTAGCAGGTGAACAACATATCCATTTTGAAGACAGCCCACTGGCTCAAGCAGGTTTGATCGCTATTACCGGTAAAACTGGTGCGGGAAAATCAACCTTACTCGATGCCATGTGTTTAGCGCTCTATGATGAAATCCCACGTTTACGTGGCGCAGCCGGTAGCATGAAAGATGTGGGCGGCAAAGATATATCGATTAAAGATTCGAAAAATATTCTCCGCCGTGGCACCACATCAGGTTTTGCTGAACTTGAATTTGTTGCGCTCGATCAGAAACGCTATATTGCGCGTTGGGAAATTAGCCGTGCGCGTAAAAAAGTCGATGGTAATTTAAAAGTCGAACGCTTCGTTCAATGTTTAAATGATGGTACGACCTTAACGCAAAAAATCTCGGAAGTGACGCCATTAATTGAAAAACTGATTGGGCTAAGTTTTGAGCAGTTTACCCGTGCGGTGCTTTTGGCGCAGTCGGAAGTCGGTGCATTTTTAAAAGCCAAAGATTATGAACGTGCTGATTTACTAGAATACTTAACCAACTCACAAATTTTTAGCGAAGTCAGTAAAAAAGCTGCCGATAAATTTAGTGAGATCAAACAGCAACGTCATGACTTAGAAAAGCAGTTAGGTCATATTGATATTCTTAGTGAAGAACAACTCGAGGCTTTAAATCAGCAGCATCAGCAGTTAAAACAACAACTCGTCCATTTAGCCCAGTCGGAAAAGTTACTTGAGAATGATCTGAAATGGCATAAAGACCGCCATGAGCTCTATGCAGGCATGCAAGCAAAAAAAGAAGTCTATGAAGTGCAGTTAGATGCTGATCTCAAACTGCAACCACAAAAACAGCTCCTTGCCCAACTCGATGCATTTCAAGAAATTCGTGCCCAATATCAGACCCAAAAAGACAGTCAATTTAAACTCAATCAACTGACGCACGAGCTTAAAAATTTCCAACCCCAGTTACAGCAAGCACAAATCCAACATGAGCAAGCGACTCAACATTTGCATCAGGCTGAGCAGCATCTCACTCTGTGGCAAAGCCAATTGGAACAACTGAAACCACAATTAGAAAAAGCCACACAGCTTGATCATAACATTCAAAGCAAGCTTCAACAGCATCAAACTCTCAAACATGAACAACAGCAATTTATTGCAAACCAAGTACAACCGCTTGAACTGCAATGTCAGCAACAGCAGATCGATTTCAACCAAGCATTACAGCGTAAACAACAGTTTGAACAGCAACTGCAACAGTCACAAGAATGGGCTGTTTTTGATGATTCATTTTCCACAACTTCACAACGTTTAAACGATTATATTCAGCAATATCAGCAACTCAAAACTACACAACCTGAATTATTGCAACATTCGGTAGCGGCATTACAGCAACAACAGTCTGAATTACAACAGCGTATTTGCATATGGAAAAATCAGTATCAAGAACTTGGCTTACTTGAGCAAAAAATCCATAAAAAGCAGCATACTATTCAAAAACAAGATCAATCATCTCGTGTTTTAGAACGCCTTGAGCAACAGGCGACGCAGATCGTGCAAACTGAGCAACAGCATCAGCAACTCTTAACACAGCAAGCGAGCAATCAGAAAATTGCTGATGATTTAAAGCTACGCATCAGTACCCAACAGCAAAAAGTTCAACAACATCAAATTGCATTGCAGCAACTCGAACACATTTTCGAGCAACAGCGCCTGTTACAACATCAAAGCGTGCAGGATTTACGTGCGCAGTTGAAACCCAATGAAGCCTGTATGGTCTGCGGTAGCCATACCCATCCCTTTGTTGAACATGCAGATTTGCTCAGCAATGCTTTAGAGCAATTACAAGACCAACAGCTACAAAATGCAAAGCAAGAAGACACTCAACTGCGTCAACAGCTTAGACAATTGGAAATTGAAGCTTCCAAAGCGGATGCAACCTTGCAACAACAGCAAGGTCAGCTTGATGCGTTAACACAAAGCATCCGCTTACAACAGCAAAAGCTAGAAACGCAACTGCACAACCAAGCCTTAGATGTCAATGCACAGCAACCTGCAACAGAAATCTTGGACACAATTCGCATCTACTTAGAACAAGTCTCGAAAATCACGCAGCAATTACAGCTTGAAGTACAGCACGATCAGCAAATCCTACACGCATGGCATTGGGCACAGCGCCAAGCTGAGCAATTACAATTTGGCTTACAACAACGTCAGCAACTCGAACAACTGATCGAAACAATCGTGCCTCAACTCAGTGACACACAACAGCAACAGTGGCAAGCAGATCCTCTGCACTGCGCCGAACAGATCTTGCAACAATTACAACAACGCCAACAACTTTTGATGGCGGTGACTGAGCAACACAAACATTGTGAGAAACTACAAGCTGAATTAAGTCAACAGCAACTCAAACTTGAACTATTCAACAAGCAATCGCAGGAAAAGTTAGATCAATTGGCTCAGATTACCAGTGCCGGAAAATTGCTCCGCGATCAACTCAATGCCCTGACCGAAGCCTATGCAGGTCGTCAGTATCAGAAGGTGAGCGAATGGCAAGCAACCTTGGATCAAGAGCAACAACAATTGCAACAGGTGGTTGCTACACAGCGACTCTACTTAAAAAAGAGTGAAGAACAGCACCAACAGTTACAACTGCAACAACAGCATTTGGACAGCCAAATCACACTCAATACTCAACAATTGCAACAAGCCACTGAGCAAATTGGGACATGGACAGTGGCCCACCCTGAGATGCAACCGAGTGTGATCGAACAATGCCTTGCCATTGGGCATGATCAACACCGCCATATTCGTCAGGACTTGCTCAATCATCAACAGGCTTTAGAAAGTGCCAAAACGGCATGGCAAACGCTTGAAGAACATTATGCTAAACATCTTAAGCAGCAACCTGAACTCAGCTTTGAAGATGCTCAAATCAAACTTGCAGAATTGGCATTAGAAAAAACCAGACAGCAAAATGCCTTTAATGAGGCGGATGCAAAGCTACGCATGAATGCCACCAATCAAAGCACTTATAGCAAATATCAAACTCAGATTGAGCAGATTAAGGCGGAGGAATATCGTTGGGGTCGTATCTATGACTTAATTGGGCATAAAGAAGGTACAAAGTTTAAAAAAATCGCCCAAGAGCATCATCTAGATATTTTAGTGGAACATGCCAACCAACAGCTACAACCTCTCTCACAGCGCTATCAATTGCACCGTATCCCAGACAGTTTAAGTCTGGCCATTATTGATTTAGACATGAACAGTGAAATCCGCCCCGTATTATCCCTCTCTGGCGGTGAGACCTTCTTGGTGTCTTTAGCGCTAGCTTTAGCGATTGCCAATATGGCAGCGGGTTCAATGAAGCTTGAATCCTTATTTATTGACGAAGGCTTTGGTACCCTAGATCCTGCATCGTTGCATATGGTGATGAATGCACTTGATCATCTGCAGAGTCAAGGACGTAAAGTGGTACTGATTTCGCATATTCAAGAGATGCATGAACGTATTCCAGTACAAATTCAGGTTAAACCTGTTGGTGGTGGGGCAAGTCGCATTAAAATAGTCAGCTAACGCTTCACGGATCATGATATGTCAACTCAAACTCTCCCACTCCAAGGTAAAATTGCCCTCATCACTGGGGGTTCTCGCTCAATTGGTGCGGCCATCGCACAGCGTTTGGCACAAGACGGCGCATACGTTGCCATTACCTATCAAAATTCTGTGGCGCAGGCCAATTTGGTGGTAGAAAAAATTGTCGCCAATGGTGGCCAAGCCTTAGCGATTCAAGCCGATGCCGCTCAACCTGAAGCAGTACGTCAAGCTGTCGCGCGTACTGTTGAGACCTTTGGCGGATTAGATATTTTAGTCAATAACGCAGCCATTAGTGTCTTTGGTACAATTGATGAGGTGAGCTTGGCAGATTTAGAGAAAACCATGGCCACCAATGTCACAGGCGTGTTTGTTGCTACACAAGAAGCCGTACGTCATATGAGATCAGGTGGACGTGTCATTCATATTGGTTCTGCCATGACCCGCTATGCCGCCTTTGCTGGCATCTCTTTATATACCATGAGTAAAGCCGCAATTTCTGGCTTTAACCGCAGTTTAGTGCGTGATTTAGGGCCTCGCGGCATTACCAGCAATATTGTTCACCCCGGTTCCACCGATACCGATATGAACCCTGCCAATAGTGAAATGAGCCAAATGATTGTGCCGGGTATTGCCCTAGGACGTTATGCTCAATGCCATGAAATTGCCAATGTCGTAGCGTTTTTAGCCAGCCCAGAAGCTTCTTATATCACAGGCGCAGAAATTATTGCTGATGGTGGCTACACAGCCTAAGCCACCTGTGTCTAAAGTTCTTGTTACAAATACAACGTCATCCCTGCAGCGCGAGCTCTGAAACGCTCTGCATGGGGTAACAACCGATGCTTATTTAGAGTAATCACGCGCCCCAAACAATGCCGTCCCTACACGCACCATGGTTGAACCTGCGGCAATGGCCGCGTCTAAATCACCGGACATCCCCATACTCAAAGTATCCCAGTCTTGCGGTTGAGCATGCTGGTCTTTCACTGCATGAAACAAAGCCTGAGCATCATAAAAGGCTTGTGGATGATTTGGAGCCGGAATAACCATTAAACCGCGTAAGCGCAAATGGGGTAACTGGCTGATTTGCGCCACTAAATCGGCAACTTCATCTGGCGGGCAACCATCTTTTGTATCTTGACCATCAATATTCACTTGTAGACAAATATTTAAAGGTGCTTGCACGGCTTGACGTTGATTGGACAAACGCTCAGCAACAATGAAACGGTCTACGCCATGTACCCATGCAAACTTTTCAGCCAAATGCTTGGTTTTATTACGCTGCACATGACCAATAAAATGCCATTCGATATCCAAATCAGCTAAAGCATCAATTTTATCTAAAGCTTCTTGTAAATAATTTTCGCCAAAAGCACGTTGACCGGTCGCATACATTTGGGCCAAAGCTGTGCTGGGATGGGTTTTAGAAACTGCCAATAAGCTGACCTCTTGCACATCACGCCCTGCATGTTGGCAAGCCTCTGCAATCTGTTGTAAAACTTGATTTCGTGTGGCATCTAGACGATTCATAACGGCAATTCTCATTTGATAGCGGTTTTTTCACCTTCCCTTCTACTCAACTGTTGGTTAAGCCTCGAGAAAGCCTTATTATTCTAGCAAAATAATTAAGATTAATTCGTTTGGGGATTTGCATGGATATTACAGAACTTTTAGCATTTTCGGCTAAAAATGGGGCTTCAGATTTACACCTCTCAGCAGGTATGCCACCTATGATTCGTGTCGATGGTGAAGTACGTCGAATCAACTTGCCACCACTTGAGCATAAAGAAGTACACAAATTAGTGTACGACATTATGAATGACAAACAGCGCCGTGATTATGAAGAAAACTTAGAGACTGACTTTTCTTTTGAAGTCCCAGGGGTAGCACGTTTTCGTGTCAATGCCTTTAACCAAAACCGGGGTGCAGGCGCGGTGTTTCGTACCATTCCATCTAAAGTCCTCACCATGGAAGACTTAGGTATGGGCCAAATTTTTAAAGATATTTGTGAATATCCACGCGGTATTGTCTTGGTCACAGGCCCGACAGGTTCAGGTAAATCAACCACCTTAGCCGCTATGCTCGATTACATCAACGACAACCGTTATGACCATATTTTAACCGTTGAAGATCCTATTGAATTTGTGCATCAATCAAAAAAATGCCTCATCAACCAGCGTGAGGTACATCGTGATACCCATGGCTTTAACAACGCCTTGCGTTCTGCACTACGTGAAGACCCTGACATTATCTTAGTCGGTGAGATGCGTGACTTGGAAACCATTCGTTTGGCATTAACAGCTGCTGAAACTGGTCACTTGGTGTTTGGTACCCTACATACCACTTCTGCCGCAAAAACTATTGACCGTGTGATTGATGTCTTTCCTGCCGAAGAAAAAGATATGGTGCGTGCCATGCTATCAGAATCACTTCAAGCCGTTATTTCACAAACCTTACTCAAAAAAGTCGGTGGTGGCCGTGTGGCAGCACATGAAATTATGATTGGTATTCCCGCGATTCGTAACTTAATTCGTGAAAACAAAGTCGCACAGATGTATTCAGCCATTCAAACTGGTGCCAACTACGGCATGACTACCCTTGATCAAAGCCTAAAAACGTTGGTGTCTAAAGGTATTATCACCAACCAAACAGCGCGCACTGCGGCAAAACAACCTGAAAGCTTTTTATAATTCCAAAAACAATAAAAAAAATTAGGACTTTATAATGAAATTTAATGACTTACTCAATATAATGATTGAGCAAAAAGCCTCAGATATGTTTATCACTGCCGACATCGAACCCTCGATGAAGATTAACGGTGAGATCATTCCTGTGGCAAAAACCAAGCTCACTGGGGAAATTATCGAGCAGTTGGTGTTGTCCATCATGTCACCGAAACAGCGTGAAGAATTTAACCGCACCCGCGAGTGTAACTTTGCCATTACCAACCAAGAACGCACAGCCCGTTTTCGTGTCAGCGCTTTTCAGCAGCGTGATGAACCGGGGATGGTGTTACGTCGGATTGAAACCGTCATTCCAAGTATTGATGAGCTGAATTTGCCGCCTATTATGAAAGAATTGGCTATGCTCAAACGCGGTATTGTGATTTTTGTGGGGGCAACCGGTACGGGTAAATCCACTTCGCTAGCTTCATTAATTGGTTATCGTAATAAAAATTCTAAAGGTCATATTATTACCATTGAAGACCCGATTGAATTTGTGCATCAACATCAAGGCTGTATCATTACTCAGCGTGAAGTAGGCATTGATACCGAAAGTTTCGAAGTCGCGCTTAAAAACACCTTACGTCAGGCACCCGATGTCATTTTAATTGGTGAGATTCGTTCACGCGAGACCATGGACTATGCCATTGCCTTTGCCGAAACTGGTCACTTGGTTTTTGCCACCTTACATGCCAATAATGCCAACCAAGCCATTGATCGTATTGTGCATTTCTTTGACGGGGATCGCCAGAATCAAGTGTTTATGGATTTGTCGTTAAATCTGAAAGCCATTGTAGCGCAGCAATTGGTTCCTACAGTCGATGGACATACTCGCCGCGCAGCCATTGAAGTGCTGATTAATACCCCATTGGTAGCGGATCTCATTCGTGAAGGGCATGTACATAAAATCAAAGATTTAATGAAACGCTCCACTGAACTGGGCATGCAAACCTTTGACCAAGCGTTATTTGAGCTATATCAAGCCAAAATCATTAGCTACAAAGAAGCACTCAAACATGCCGACTCTGCCAATGATTTACGTTTACAAATTAAACTTTCAGAAGAAGGCGCAGGCGGCCTGATGCATGCTGCCAATAACATCACCTTTGATGCGCATTAAAAATTCAGACACAAAAAAGGCTTAACTAAGGTTAAGCCTTTTTTATTGGGTGTAGCTTATTTTTTACGGAATGCTTCTTGGCATTCTGCTGCATCGCAATAACCATACAGATTCAATGAGTGACCTGTCAGTTCAAAGCCAAATTTCTTTGCCACTTCATGCTGTTCGTTTTCAATCAAGTCATTATGGAATTCCACAACTTTGTTACAGTTTTGGCAAACCAAGTGATCGTGATGATCATCTTGCATAATTTCAAACACAGAGTGGTTGTTTTCAAAATGATGACGTTGAATAATACCTGCCGCTTCAAATTGCGTTAACACGCGATATACGGTTGCTAAACCCACGTCTTCACCTTGTTCAAGTAAAGTCTTATAAATATCTTCCGCACTTAGATGATGTTGTTTTGAATTTTCTAATAGTTCTAAGATTTTAATTCGTGGAAGGGTAACTTTCAGTCCAGCTTTACGTAAATCTTGGTTTGAAATAGGCATGAAAAAAGGTCTCTCAACAAAATTAAAGTTGGAATAGGCAATAAAGTTAAGATGCAGTATGATCTATGACCAGATCAAATGCATCATAAATAATTTGGGATAGTGTAGCAAAATGCAAAAAATTATGTTGACGTTGTTCGTCACTTCAGTGCTCGCAGGGTGTTCAACTTTGGGCGTATATAAAGTGGATATTCCTCAAGGAACGCCATTGACCCAAGCACAAGCCGCTAAAATCCAAGTCGGTATGAGTCATCAACAAGTGCGTTTTTTACTGGGCAGCCCAACTGTTACTGATCCCATGAACCCACTACGTTGGGACTATATTTACAATTATATTCCAGGTACCAATGCGAAAAAAGCCAAGATTCCAGCTGCTTCTGGTCAGCATCTGAAAGTCTATTTTAATGGCAATGGTATTGTTGAAAAAATTGAAGGTCTAGAGACCATTCCGGCTACACAACCCGGTTTACCTGCCTCTAAAGAGGCGATCTTAACAGCCCCACCACTATAGTCGCTTTAAGATAAAAAGAAACCCCTCAGTGAGGGGTTTTTTTTATGATTCCGATTGTTTAAAGCGATTTGCTCGCCCATAAATTCCAACAGGATTTTTTGCCGCGCGTTTACGACGAATATCTTTAGGATTAATGGTTAAAGCACGATAAATCTCAACCCGATCACCCACTTGCAGCACGTGTTCAAGATTCACTTTAACACCAAACACGCCCACGTTTAGCGGTTCAGGAAGGCTCGTATGCGCGGCAATAGCACTGCTTTGAATCGCATCTGCTACTGTCATGCCTTCGACAAAATCTAAAGCAATATGAAACTGTGCATCAGGGGCAGCATAAGCCACCCAAACCTGATTTTGACTCATACTAATTTTCCAAGCAAAGCAATCATCGCCACAAGAATCGACAGCGGTAACACAATACGCATGGCAATACGCCACAGGTTATAGGTTGCTTCACTGCTAAAATTCAGCGCTTTACGTAGATGACTGATCTTCATCATCCAACCTGCAAAAATTGCATAAATTAAACAAATGATTAAGCCCCACACTAGCAGTGCAATATTAAATACCCCAGCGAGCATTGGAATAGCCCAGATCAATAGAGCAACTGCCACAACCGCCCATTGAATTGGGGCAATCATTTGGCGTTCAGCCAATTGCTGACGAGCAAGGCTTAGCAATAATGCTGAACCTGTAACTACACTCACCACAAAGGCCAGCGCTGGAATTTGGCTATTGGCAATAAAGAAACCAAAAGCGCCAACTGCTAAAAGCTGAGCAATCCATATCGGTAATACAGTTGTCGTCGCTGCATCGCTTTGTTTGACTTGGCCTAGGCTGACTTGCGAATACACACCTAAACCTAAACCACTGGCCACCAATGCTAAAACTGTAGCTGCGCCCCACTCACCAAACTCAAGTGCAGTAAATTGCCAAGTCGGTAATTGCTCACCGAGCACGATTGACAAGCCTAGAGATGCCACTACACCGAGTAAAGTCAGTATGACAATCACTTGACGCGGTGCTAAAGATAAAGCCAAAGCCGCTACAGCTAAACCTGCAAATACAGCTAAATGACTAATCTCGTTAAACTGTGTCAACATATTTGAAGCATTAAACAACATACCGCCTGCTAAAAACGGCATAAATACCACAGCCAGCCAACCGACCAAGCGCCACTGCGCTGAGGCATCGGCATCACGGGTTAAACCAGACAAAGCATTTAAAGCTGTGGTTTTACTGCGTTTAGCCAGCGCCACTTCCATATACGTAATTGGCAGCGCTAAGACCAACATCGTCCCCAACCACAACAACCAGAAATCCAGTTGACGCTCAGCGCCAATACCTAAAATTGGCGCGAGTGTGGCAATAATGATAAACGATAAACAAAATGCCATCAGCGGTGATAGCCATCGAGACATCGCGTTGTCGTGCATGATGCTTTCCTAATAAAAATCTAGCGCTATTTTGCCGTTGTCATGACCAAAAAGCAAAACCCAAACAAAGAAAAAGCAAAGCATCCCTAGATACCTTGCTTGGCTGAAAGTTTTATCATTTTGCTTTATTTTTATAGGATTCGACGGTTATGAAAAGAAACGCGCAAACCAATTTTTACCTTTTTTCTTTTCTTTTTCTTTGATAATCCCCATCATATTTTCTTTGACGGCACCAACATAATCTGCATCATCATGTTGAATATGATTAATTAACCATTTTGACAAAATATCATGCAGTTCTGTTTCAATCGCATGGCCTTGTTCATAACGATCACGATAACTTTCAATCTTTTTAATAAATAAATCATGTACACGTTTATGCGGTACACGATATTTATAGCCTGCTTCTTCTTGTAATGATTCTTCAAAGGTAAAATGTGACTGCGTATAATCAATAATGTTATTTAGAATTGAACGAATACGTGTACGATCAGTATTTACACCAATACTGTCAATTTCATTAATGTAGTCGAGAATACGGCGGTGTTGCTCGTCAATAACGTCAATGCCAGTATTATATTCTGGAATCCATTTCATTTTCATACGACTACCTATTGATATCCCCAAATTCGTTAAAATTGATCATATATTGATTTAAATAGAATAAAAATGAAGCGATTTAGTAGGAATTATCCAAGAAATTAAGTTTTTTTAATAAAGTACTGATTTTAATAGTTTTTATATTTTAAGTTGAGTAAAAACCTCAGATATTTTTTAACCACTTTTGATTTTAAATCATGATTTTTTTATTTTAAAAACATCAAGTTGCTATTTTAAATAGCAACTTGATTGTGTCATTTAATATTGATCTGCTCGTGTAACACGTTTTAAGGCTGGATTTAAGCGCTCACGTTCTAAACGCTCCACAAACGTCATTTGATTTTTAATGGGTTGACCGTCTTTAAATAATCGCATTTCACCCGGTTGAAAAGCAGACCACGTCTCATTTTGGGTCAGTGGTTCTGTGGTAATGACTGCAACCCGGTCTTCAGGTGTAGTCACCTGACTAAAATCCACTTCGACATCTAAATCAATTAATTGTGCCGGTTGAAATGGGTACTCACGCACTAACCAATGCAATTTGGTGATGTTATAGGCAAATAAAGCTTGGCCATTGGAAAGACAAAAATTAAAGGTGCCATGTTCAGCAATGCTTGGTGAAATCTCAACCAATAAATCAAAAATTTGCTCAAGCGATGGCTCATCATAACCAAAGCGTAGCACCAGTTGCTCCAGTAAATAACAAAATGCCAATTCGCTATCGGTATTGCCAACAGGAGTAAAACGACCACTTAGGCGCGGATTAAAATCATGTAAATCGCCATTATGGGCAAAAATCCATTGTCTGCCCCATAGTTCACGGCTAAACGGATGCGAGTTTTCTAAATTAATTTTGCCTTGCGTGGCTTTACGAATATGCGCAATCACATTGCGTGATTTAATCGGATAATTACGAATTAATTCCGCAATCGGTGATTCAACTGCGGATTGGTTATCAACAAATAAACGACAGGCTTTATCTTCGAAAAAGGCGATACCAAAGCCATCACAATGGTCTGAGGTAATCCCTGCACGCTGGGAAAAGCCACGAAATGAGAAGGTAATGTCTGTAGGTGTGGCACAGTTCATTCCAAGTAATTGGCACATAATATCTTCTCATCGGGCTAACTAATTTTTGCTATTGTGCATGACTATATAGCGCTTTTCAAATCACTATTTCTAATTTTTATCAATCACTTTAGCCATAAAAAAGCCTCCCTAAGGGAGGCTTTCATTTTATTCAGCTGCTTTTTTTGCCTGACGATTGGTGATCAAAGTCCCTACACCGTGATCGGTAAAGATCTCAAGTAAAGTGGCATGTGGTACACGGCCATCGACAATATGTGCGCTCACCACACCGCCTTTTACAGCATCTAGCGCACAACCTACTTTTGGAATCATACCGCCATAAATCACGCCAGTTTCAATCAAACGATCCACTTCTTGGGTGCTTAAACCAGTGAGTAGATTTTTATTTTCATCTAATACACCGCTAATGTTGGTGAGTAGAATCAATTTTTCAGCACCTAAAGCTTCTGCGACTTTACCTGCGACTAGATCGGCATTGATATTGTAAGTGTTACCTTCTTCATCCACACCTAGTGGCGCAATGACAGGAATAAAGTCACTTTGGGTAAACATTTCTAGTACGTCAGTTTTTACACCCACCACTTCACCCACTAAACCAAGATCGATCTCTTTGATTGAGCCATCTTCTTGGTTTTTTTTCATGAGTAATTTATGCGCACGGAGTAAATTACCGTCTTTACCCGTTAGACCAATGGCACGACCACCGTGTTTGTTAATCAAGTTCACAATTGATTTATTAACGCTGCCGCCTAAAACCATTTCCACCACTTCCATGGTTGCAGGGTCAGTAACGCGCATACCGTCAATACGATCAGATTCACGGCCGAGCTGTTTTAAAAATGAATCGACTTGTGGTCCACCACCGTGAACTACAATCGGATTTAAACCTACTGTTTTGAGTAATACGATGTCACGCGCAAATGAGCTTTCCAGCTCAGGGTCAGTCATTGCATTGCCACCATATTTTACCACCAGCGTTTTACCTGAAAAACGTTGAATATACGGCAAAGCTTCGGTTAAAACTTGTGCTTTGTCGAGGCCAGTATGTTGATGTGGCATGTGCCGCTCCTTATTTGGCGTTTAAGATATCTTGTGCAATTTGTGGATAATGTGCTTGAAGCATGGTGGCAAAGGTATCACGGATTGCATCTAGACGCTCAGGATTCTGGGCATCAAAGCGTACCGTAAAGTATTCACCTGTATTAGATGCGCGAATAATGCCAAAACCATCTGCAAAATCAAGCCTTACCCCATCAATTTGACTTAAATGCGCGCCCGATTGCTCACTTGCATCTGCCACAATGTTTAAAACGTGTTTAGGGTCTTGCTGATAGGTACTAATATAAGTGTCTTCGGTACTACAACGCTCAGGATAGTCAGCAAGGGCTTGTGAGATGGTGATATTGTGCTGTTCAATGTATTCTAAAATGCGTAGTGCCGCATATAGGCCATCATCGTAACCAAAACCACGCCCATCATTAAATACATAATGCCCTGCGTATTCACCACCAAATACCGCTTGTCCCTTGGACTGAGCTAAATATTGACGTAAGAATGTACTCCCCGTACGAATCATTTTGGCTTTGCCCCCTGCATCCTGCACACTATGCGCCACCAGGTTAGAACATTTCACATCAAACACCACTTCATGCTGTGGATGCTCCAACAAACAGATTTTGGCAAACAATACCATTAATCGATCGGCGGAAATAATATTGGCTTGTTCATCCACAATCACCACACGGTCGCCATCGCCATCTAAGGCAATCCCTATATCGGCCTGATGTGCTAAGACCTGTTGCTGTAGCGTGACTAAATGTGCCGCTTGCGATGGGTCAGGTGCATGGTCAGGAAATTCACCATTGGCCTTACAGCGCAGTTGAATGACTTCACACCCTAGCTTTTCTAATACTAAGGCTGCACAGCGCCCTGCCGCACCATGTAATCCATCTAAGACCACCTTAAATGTAGTCTGCAGTTTAATATCATCTAAGATCCCTTGTTGGTAATCCAAACAATATTTGACCACCACGGTATGCGGTTCATGTTCTAGCTCAATTTTTTGTGTAGGCTGAAAATGTGGTTTTGCCCATGTCGCCACTTGCTGAATCATCTCAGGCGTCGGTGGTTCACCTTGAATAATCCACTTAATACCGTTATCTGATTTTGGATTATGGCTGGCAGTGACCATAATGCCATTGCCATTAAAATGCCGTGCCGCATAGTACAAAGCCGGGCTAGCACAGCAGCCCATCAACTCTGCATGTAAACCGTGTTGCTGACAAATGGTTTGAATCAGCTTGGCATACGCTGGACTGCTTAAACGCGCATCATAACCAATCACCAATTCAGTCTGGCCTGCTGCTTGATACTGACGTGCCAAAGCCTGAGCAATGGCAAACACTAACTCAGGCGATAATAGGCTTACTTTACCGCGAATATCGTAAGCGCGAAAAATATGTGCAGGAAACGCAGCAGGTCTATTCATAGGAAAATTTAATTAAAGTGAGATTAGAGGTGTATATAATCAAAATAAAATGTGTATAAATTTTTGGATATTGTTTTAATCTATTTAACGCAATTTTTCAATTAAAAAACGATGAAGCTCAACACAATGAGCCTCATCGCTTACAGAATTAGTTTTGACCTGTGTGACCAAAACCACCTGCACCACGTTCAGTGGCAACAAATTCATCTACCATTTCAAATTGTGCTTGTACCACAGGTACCAACACATATTGTGCTAAACGCTCGCCGGGTTCTAAGCTAAAGGCAGTTTGGCTACGGTTCCAAACCGATACCATCAGTTCACCTTGGTAGTCTGAATCAATAAGACCGACTAAGTTACCCAAAACGATGCCGTGTTTATGACCTAAACCTGAACGTGGCAAAATTAAACCAGCAAAGTTCACATCTTCGATGTAAATGGATAAACCCGTTTTAACTAATACGGTTTGACCTGGTTCAATCACCGTAGTTTCATTCACGCAAGCACGTAAATCTAAACCTGCTGAACCTTGGGTGGCATAGCTTGGCATTGGCCACTCAGTACCTAAACGTGAATCTAAAACTTTAACTTGAACTTTCATGTAAATTCCTAAGCAATGGGAGTTAGCGCTTAATCAGCGCACGTAAGTTTTCTAAATAATGTTGGGCTTGTAATTTAGGATCAACATTGCTGATCTTTTTCTTACGACCAAGCCAATCTAAATCATCTTGCGGTAATTCATCTAAGAAACGGCTTGGCGTCATTTGTTTCATTTGGCCACCGGCTTTACGTTGTTCAGCTAAGGTGATGGTCAAACCTTGACGGGCACGGGTAATGCCCACATACATTAAACGACGCTCTTCTTCGACGGTTTCTGCGGCAATTGAGTTTTTATGCGGCAGAATTTCTTCTTCTAAGCCAATCATATATACATAAGGGAACTCGAGCCCTTTGGCAGCATGTAAGGTCATTAAATTGACTTTATCGGTGTCTTGCTCTTCTTGCTGTTGCTCGAGCATATCTAACAGCACCATTTTACGAATCACACTTTCAATGTTCTTTTCATCAACATCTTCAGCGCGGTTAATTAGGCTTTGAATGCTGCTGTACAATACTTCAATGTTATCCAGCTTGGTTTTCTCTTGCGCAGGCGTTGCCGCTTGCTCTTTGATGTAATCGATATAACCCGCTTCATTCATCATCTGACGAATAATCGGGACTGGTTCATCATCTTCAAGCAAGTTACGGGTAAAACCGTCTAAAAACTCATAAAACTCAAGGAGTTGAGAAGTGGCTTTTTTAGGTAAGGATAAACTTAAGCGTTGATCACCTGCCGCAGCCAATAATGACTGATTGGTTTCTTGGGCAAATAGACCTAATTTTTCTAGCGTCACAGGGCCAATGGCGCGTTTTGGCGTGTTAATAATACGTAAGAAGGCACTGTCATCTTCAGGATTAATAATCAAACGCAAATAGCTCATCACGTCTTTAATTTCTGCCCGTGCGAAGAAGGATTGACCGCCTGATAATTTATATGGAATCTGCATTTGACGCAGCTGGGTTTCTAATATACGCGCTTGGAAGTTACCACGGTATAAAATCGCATAATCTTTCCAAGATTTACCTTGCATCAGTTTATGAGTGAGTAAATCTTTGACCACGCGTTCCGCTTCATCATCGTCATTACGGCAGGTAATCACCCGAATGGCTTCGCCATGACCTTTATCTGACCACAGTTTTTTGTCAAAAATATGCGGGTTATTTTCAATCACCGAGTTTGCCGCTTTTAAAATTCGGCTAGTGGAGCGGTAATTTTGTTCCAGTTTAATGACTTTTAAATTATGAAAGTCTTCTTTAAGCTGCGCCATGTTTTCAGGCTTAGCGCCACGCCATGCGTAAATCGATTGGTCATCATCACCCACAGCAGTGAATTGTCCCATCACCCCCACCAGTAATTTGACTAAAATATACTGCGCGGTGTTGGTGTCTTGATATTCATCCACCAATAAATAGCGCACGCGATTTTGCCATTTATCGCGCACTTCTGCATTGTCTTGTAAAAGACGGGTTGGCATGACAATTAAGTCATCAAAATCCACAGCGTTATAAGCACGTAAATTACGCTCATACAGCTGATATAAATGGGCAAACTGGACATCTTCTGGGGTTTCGCAAGTGCTATGGGCTTGCTCTGGTGCAATCAGATCGTTTTTCCAATCGGAAATTTTCTTCATGGCTTTGGCAATTAAATCTTTGCTTTCTGCACCTGATAAATTGTCACGGTGCATCAAATCCATCAAGATGCGCTTACAGTCATCGGCATCTAAAATCGAAAAATTGTTTTTCAACGGGGTATGTTTGAGTTCTAAACGCAGTAGATTCAAACCAAAGGTATGGAAGGTCGAAACTGACAAACCTTTCGCCTCTTCACGCGATAACAACTTGGCTACACGCTCTTTCATTTCGCGTGCGGCTTTATTGGTAAAGGTCATAGCGGTAATTTTATACGCCGGAATACCACAATTTTGCACCAAATGGGCAATCTTACGGGTAATCACCGAGGTTTTGCCTGAACCTGCGCCTGCAAGTACTAACAAGGGTCCTTGAGTGTATTTCATGGCTTCAAGTTGCTTGTCATTGAGTTGACTTGCGGTCGACATATTCAATCCTCTTTGCGTGTAGGCGCTGATTATAGTCGGCAAAATCAGGATTGCCTAATTAAAAAAATGAACTCGATGGCATAAAAAAACCACCCGAAGGTGGTTTTTAAATTTACCTCAACAAACTTAGTTTGCTGTTTCGTAAACTGTGATTTCTACACGGCGGTTTTGTTCACGGCCCGCAGCAGTTGAGTTGCTTGCGATCGGTGAAGTTGAACCATAGCCACGTGCTGTCATACGACCTGCAGAGATGCCTTGACCCGCTAAGTAGTTAAGTACTGAATTGGCACGGTTTTGTGACAATGGGTTGTTGATTGCATCTGTACCTGTGTTGTCTGTATGACCGTGAATCACAAGCGCTAACTTGTTTGATGCACCATCTTCACGAAGTACTTTTGCAACATCATTTAACGCAGCTTGGAATTGCGGTTGAACAGTTGATGAATTCGTTGCAAATGTTACAGATGGCATCACAAGATTGATTGAACCGTCTTGGTTACGATCCACATCAATACCCGTACCTGCTAATTCTTCTTTTAAGCGCTTTTCTTTACGATCAAGAAGAAGGCCCGCACCTGCGCCAACCACTGCACCAATGGCAGCTGCTTGACCCATTTTATCTTTATCTGCATTGCTTTTTGCAATCAGTGCACCTGCACCTGCGCCGAGCACTGTACCAAGAGCTGCTTTGTCATATTCCATGTTTTGGCAACCTGAAAGTGCCAATGCCCCTGCTACTGCTGTAATCAATAGTGCACGCATAGCATGCCTCCTTTATTGGTGTTTTTACGCTGTGTGAATCATGTAACAAAAATCAAATTTGTAACATTGATTTTTTGTTAATAATAAAGCTTTAATTTACATTTTGTAATATATATCACGATTTTAAGCGATTTTTCCCCATATTTTCTTCATAGTTACCGAGTGATAATTTGCATTTTTTCTAACTGGCTCTATATTGAGCAGCATATTTTTTCGGTCAGCAACAATAGGTAGCCGCATGTCCACAGATCAGCCACGTGCTTCTTTATTAAAAAAAGTCCAAAAAGCGTTAACCGTGACTTCAGTGATGGCAACCAATACTTTTGTACATGGCCCACCCGTCCTTGGTTTAGGCTTAACCAAACTTGTTAAAAAATCACCTAAAATCGATGAGACCAATATTAAGTTGGCCAATAGTTGGATTAACGTTAATAACCACTTAATTGAGCATGTCTTACCTGATTTAACATGGGATATACACATTGACCCCAACTTAGAATTAAGTTTAGAGGGGCGTTATTTGATGATCTGTAATCATCAAAGTTGGGTGGATACCACGGTCAATCAATATGTCGGTTTAAAACGTATGCCGCTAACGCGCTTCTTTACCAAGTGGGAACTGATCTTTATTCCTTTTGTCGGTCAAGCCTTTAAAATTTTAGGTTTCCCGATGATGAAGCGCCATAGCAAGGCAGAAATTGCCAAAAATCCAGAGCTTAAAAATCGCGATCTGCAAGAAGCCCGTAAAGCCTGCGAGCAATTGCTCAGCCAGCCTTTTACCTTACTCAATTATTTAGAAGGCACACGCTTTACGCAAGAGAAGCACGATGCACAAAAATCTCCTTATACTCATCTACTTAAACCTAAAGCAGGTGGCTTAGCCCTGGCCTTAAAAATCTTAGGTGAAAAAGTCGATGCATTGGTGGATATGACCATTGTGTATGATGAGCATGTGCCTGAATATGGTGAGTTCTGGTTGGGTCATGTCAAACACATTGCAGTGAATCTACGCAAAATTGAAATTCCCACTTGGGTACTCGAGGGTGATTATGAAAGTGACCGTGAATATCGCGTGCGTTTTCATAAATGGGTACAACAGATTTGGACTGAAAAAGACCACCTGATTGAGCAAATGAAACAACAGTTGCATAAGCAACACGGTTAAAGGAACAGCATGAAACAGCCACAACACAAAGTTTTGAAATCTTCTTTTCACTTTGTTCAGCACGGATCATGGGGCTGGAAAGTCGCCTTGATCTATGACTTTTTGATGTTGGGGCTGATTACCTTTAACTTATTTTGTTTAGGGGCCAACGCATTTTTAATGAGTGATTATGCGGAATGGTTGTTTAACTTTATTCAATTACCGCAAGTGCTCGACTTTTACGAAGCCAGCTTACATCCTTGGGTGAAAACCACCGAAGGTTGGTTTACCTCATTTTTAGTGTTTGAGCTGTTCGTGCGTTGGATGATTGCGATTGTGTTTAAGCATCATCAACGTTGGTGGTTTTTCCCCTTTATTCATTGGTATGAAATTATTTCAATTTTGCCGATGTTCCGTTTCTTACGTTTAGGCCGTGCCTTTGCTATTGCCTATAACCTGCATAGCCATGGTTATACAGTGATTCCACAAAAATGGTATGCACGCGGCAATTTCTACTATCGCCTGCTGATGGAAGAACTCACCAGCCGTATTGTGTTGACCTTAATCAATGCAGTGAAAACCGAATTACAAAGCAGCACCACACATAAAAAATATATCGAAGACATCGTCAATCATCACCGTGAGTTACTCGCGACTGCTTTAGCCGATGTCTTGCAAGACTCTTTGGGCAAAGAATTACAGGCCCAGCGGCATGATATTGCTAAAAATGTGGGCTTGGTGGTCAATAAAGCCATTGAAGATACCCCAGAACTGTCACAAATGTTGCGCCTCATTCCGTTAGTTGGTGGACGTATTGAACAGCAGATTCAAAGTATTGGGCAGCGCTTAGGTGAAAATATTAGCCAAGGCTTGCTTGAACCCTTTACCCATAGTGAACAGGCACGCGATAATGCGACCTATAAAATGATTGCCGAGAAAGTCAGTCAAATTGCCATTGAAAACAACCCTGAAATTGACCGTTTGGTTGAATCAGCCGTGTTTGAAAGTTTGGATGCTTTACGTGAGCAGGTTAAGATCAAACAATGGCAGCAGGTATTGGCAGAAAAACAAGCTGACAAAGAATAAACAAGCATGAAAATATTTAGTCAAGATGCTAGAGAAATCATGCAAATTGTTCTAGGATTTGCTCTATTTTATAACATTACTTCGGCATAAATAATAAGTCGTGAACAAGTCTTAAGGAACAGGTATGGCTGATATCCGGATTACCGGCAGAATGGTTAATTTTACCCGATTAACCCTGGACACAAATGATCATGATGCTATCCGTGAACAACTGACACACATGCTGCAAGGTACCTCCTCACAAGGTACATTAGTCATTCTTGATTCAACCGTCGAACAAGAACTGATTGGTCTGATTCAACTGCTGATCAGCCTCGATTTACAACCGATGGCAGTGGTAGAAGGCGTACTTTCAGATGCGGCACGTTTGATCCAATTTCCTGTTTTACCAGCAGATCGCCCACTACAACGTATTAAAGCCACCAAAGAACAAGTCCTCGCTGCTGAGCCAGAAGCAGTTGAAACGACTGATAGCACTGAACAAACAGCAGAAAAAGCACCTGCTAATCGTATCGCGCATGCCACTTCATATCATGATGAAATGCTGCGTACAGGACAATGCTTAGTGCAAGATCACGGCGATATTATTTTAAGTGCAGGTGTCAATAGTGGTGCCGAAGTGATCGCTTCAGGAAATATACATATCTATGGTAGTGTTCGTGGTAGAGTGATTGCTGGCGCAGGCGGAAATCATGCGGCGCGCATCTTCTGCCATTCCTTAGAAGCAGAGTTGGTGTCTATTGCAGGAACCTATTGTGTCGCGGATGATATTCCGGCAGATATGACCAAGAAACCTGTACATATTTACTTAAATGATAGTCAAGAGCTTGTATTTCAGGCGCTTGAATTTTAACGTATAAATAATCACCAAAACACCCAAACTTAACATCGGGTGTTTGAACCATAACAGGAGTGGATTCGGTGGCGAAAATTGTTGTCGTAACATCAGGCAAAGGTGGCGTAGGTAAAACTACAACGAGTGCATCGTTTGCAACAGGTTTAGCCCTTCGTGGCCACAAAACTGTTGTGATCGATTTTGACGTAGGCTTACGTAACTTAGACCTTATCATGGGTTGTGAGCGCCGCGTGGTGTACGATTTTGTAAACGTATTAAATAACGAAGCACGCCTACAGCAAGCGTTGATTCGTGATAAAGATATTGAAAACTTATATATCCTCCCTGCCTCACAAACCCGTGACAAAGATGCCTTAACCGATGAAGGTGTGGCACGTGTGATGGACGAGTTAGCCCAAGAGTTTGATTACATTATTTGTGATTCGCCTGCAGGGATTGAGCGTGGTGCTATTTTAGCGATGTATCATGCTGACGAAGCGATTATTGTCACTAACCCTGAAATTTCTTCAGTACGTGACTCAGATCGTATTATTGGTATGCTTGATAGCAAAACCAAAAAAGTAGAAAATAACGAAGGTCGCATTCGTAAACACTTATGTATTACACGTTTCAACCCTGAACGTGCCGAAAAACAAGAAATGTTAACCATTGACGATATCTCAAAAGATATTTTAAAAGTGCCAACCTTAGGTGTGATCCCTGAATGTAAGAGCATCTTACAAGCATCAAACGAAGGTAAACCGGCGATTTTATATACCGACACCCCTGCAGGCCAAGCTTATGATGACTTAGTCGCACGTTTCTTAGGTGAAGATCGTCCTTACCGTCATTTAGAAGTCAAACAAAAAGGCTGGTTAGCACGATTATTTGGAGCTTAAGATGGCAGGATTTTGGAGTAAACTTTTTAGCGGCGAGGACAAGCCTTCTAGCGCACAAACTGCTAAAGATCGATTAAAAGTCATTGTCGCCTCAGAAAAAGGCTTAAGCAAACGCTTAACGCCTGAAAAAATTGAGCAAATGAAAAAAGAAATCATGCAAGTGGTGAGTCGCTACGTGCGTGGTGTCGATGAACAGCATATTCAAATGGCAGTCCGTTCTGAAGCCAATTTAGAAATGCTTGAAATGAATATCAATTTGCCTGAAGAACGATAATCTGAATTCTGATTAGTCAAGCAAATTGAATCAAGGCAAAATATGAGGATGGATCAGTAAGGTAATGCCTTACCCAGCCGCAAGACGAGAAGCTATGCTTCGAGTAGCTGGATCAGTAAGGCTTTGCCTTACCCAGCCGCAAGACGGGAAGCTTTGCTTCGAGTGGTTGGATCAACAAAGTGTAGACTTTGTCTAGCCGCAAGACGAAAAGCGCTGCTACAAGTGACTGGATCAGTAGAGCTTTGCTCCAGCGCTCATATGAAACGCGCCGCTTAGCGGCGTGTAGATCTTTTCTCGCTGATGTGAGGCTTGTGTTTAGCGCAAGCCGCGCTTTGATCCATATTTTTGCCTTTTTAATTTTGACAACAAGCCAAGGAGATTGCGATGGCATTATCTCAACCAGCAACGTTTAACGAAGAATGGTCAGATGAACGTGTATTTGCCTATTTAACTCAGCTGCCTCCTGCAGGTGTAAATGCAGATTTTCACGTGCTTTATCACGCATACAAACATATGCGTCCAAGCGATTATGAACGTTTATTGACTCAGTTTGTTGCCGATGGTCGTGATGTAAATGCCACCAACCCTGAAGGTCAACGTATTCATGACGTGATTGCTAAATTCCCGCGTCATAGTAGTGAATTTTTAAGCGTACTAGCTAAGTTCGCTTAAACCCTAAAAGCCTGCAGTAGCAGGCTTTTTTATACCTTAAATAAATACATCAGCAGCGGAAAACTCAGCACAAACAAAACGGTCTGTAAGCTAATCACCCCTGCCATTAATTGATGATTGCCCTTTAGATAACGGGTTAAAATATAAGCAGCTGAAGCCGTAGGCAAAGCAAAGAAGGTCAGCACGATTAAACTTTCTAAAGCAGGTAAAGCCAGTACTTGCGTCACACCATAAGCCAGCAAAGGCACCACCAGCAAACGCCCTAAACTATTGAAACTTAAACGCCAAATATCCAGTTTTAATGTTTGAAACTGTAAAGCTGCGCCTACTGCAAGCAAGCCGAGTGGCAAACTCACACTGCCCAATAACCCTATCAAATCATGTATACCTGTCGGCAAGCCTAAGCCTGTAAAGTTAAATACAATCCCAGCCACACAGCCAATAATTAACGGGTTTCGAATAATAGCCAGTAAGGTGCTGTAAATAGAATGATTTTGCTGAGCAAACGCCAATAAAGAAATAATATTGACTGTAGGAATCGCAATGGCGATCATCATGGCAAAGATTTTCATGCCATAAGCACCAAATAAGCTACTGACTAGAGCTAAGCCCATATAGGTATTAAAACGAATATGACTTTGTACATAAACACCAAATTGTGCAGGCTTAATATGAAAATAAAATTTTGCGAACCATAAACCGCAGCTCACCAGCAAAATTGTTATGAGCATGGCTGCAATGACCCACACTAAACTGGATAACTCTAAACTAACAAAAGCTAAGTTTTTAAACAGCAGTACAGGAAATAAAATAAAATAATTGAGTCGTTCTGCCCCACGCCAAAACTCTTCAGACAAAAAATGAAAATGCTTAAACGCATAACCTAAAGCAATCAGACTAATTAATGGCACTAAAGCCATAATAATAACAAGCATATTGTAAGTATCTTGAGGGGTTATTGCCTACTATAAAACCTGACTAGAATTTAAACAGCTATTTTTTTTGATTTTAGCAAGCATAAAAAAGCCTGCGCTTGGCAGGCTGTTTTGACTTAAACTAAAATTTCACGTTTACCATTGGCACCCATGGCACTGACAATACCGCCTTCTTCCATTTGGTCAATAATGCGTGCAGCACGGTTATAACCTAAACTAAACTTACGTTGTAGAGATGAGGTGGTGGCTTTACGGGTTTCAAGTACAAAGGCCACACACTGATCATATAAAGCATCACGATCTGAACCGCCCTCACCCTCTTCAAAGCCACGTGAGCTTGGCTCTTCATCATAAGGTGTTAGTATTTCATCAACATAATTTGGTGCGCCACGCTCACGCCATGCGTCACAAATACGATTGACTTCATCATCACTGATAAATGCGCCATGGACACGTTCAGGTTCAATTTTACCTGGTCCTAAAAACAGCATATCACCATGACCGAGTAAATCTTCTGCACCACTGGCATCCAAAATCGTGCGTGAGTCAATTTTAGAGTTGACGCGTAAGGCCGCGCGGGTTGGAATATTGGCTTTAATTAAACCTGTAATCACATCTACCGATGGACGCTGCGTCGCAAGCAGTAAGTGAATCCCTGCTGCACGCGATTTTTGCGCTAGACGCGTAATCATTTCTTCAGCTTTTTTACCCACTTGCATAATCATGTCAGCAAATTCATCCGCTACAATCACAATGGATGGTAAAGGTTGCAAGCGCGGCGCAAATTCCCCTGCTACAGATTCGCTGGCTTTCCACGTTGGATCGATTAAATCTTCGCCATTGGCCAAAGCTTCTTCAACTTTACGGTTGTAATCAGCCAATTTACGAATTTTTAAGAACGACATCAGTTTATAACGACGTTCCATTTCATTGACACACCAATTCAATGCATTAACAGCATCTTTCATGTCAGTCACAACAGGGGTTAATAGATGCGGAATGTCGCTATAGTTGGCAAGTTCAAGCTGTTTAGGGTCAATTAAAATGAGACGCAGTTGATCGGGATTATATTTAAGTAACATCGATAAAATCATCGAGTTCACCGCAACAGATTTACCTGAACCTGTCGTACCTGCCACCAACATATGTGGTGCTTTACCTAAATCCGCAATAACAGGGTTACCTGAAATGTCCTTACCCATGGCCATAGAAAGTAGGCCATTGGGATCAGTAAAGGCTGGGGTTTGGATTAACTCAATCAAACGTACCATTTCACGGGTGCTGTTTGGCACTTCAATCCCAATATACGGTTTACCCGGAATGACCTCTACCACACGTACCGATGCCATCGACATAGAACGTGCTAAATCACGTGAAATATTAGTTACCTTAGACGCTTTTACCCCTGGAGCTAAATCCAGTTCAAAACGTGTCACGACCGGCCCCGGCTGGGCTTCTACCACTTTAGCTTTAACGTTAAACTCTTGTAATTTGATTTCCAGTAGTTCAGACAAACGTGATAACTGCTCTTGGGTAAAATTGACTTTCTTGTTTGGATCAACTTTATCTAATAATTCAATCCCCGGTAATGGCGATAAATCTAAACGCTTTTGTGCCACTTGCATGGCACGTGACATTGGACGGCCATAAGCATCAGTAAGCGGTGCATCGAACTCATCTTCAAGTGCTTGTGGTTCACCTGCGGTTTGTTGCCATGCTTCAATAAATTCTTGTTTAGACAATTCTTTTTTAACTTCAATTGCCTCAGAGGCTGGTGATTTTGCATCAACTTCATGTCGTTCTGTGGCTGCTACCTTTGGCTCAAGCACTAAATCATCGCTACTCTTCTCTGCAGTGATTGGTGCTGGTTCAACAGCAGTCACATCAGCAACAGGCGTAGAGAATACTGGTGCTGTCACCATAGTTTGAATCGGGGCTTGTACAAAAGCTGAAGACTGAGCATAACTACTCGCTACTCGTGGCTGATCTTTTAAGATTTCATCAATCGCCGCTAATTCTGCTTCAAGCGCTTGATCTGCACTTGGTTGGGGTTGTTCTTTATCCGTCACTTTACTACGTACAGGTGCCACCACCACATCACTGTCTTCTTTTAAAGCCGATGTTTGCGGCACACTTTTAATCAAATCATCAAAGACTTGGTCATCATCCCAATCTACTTGGTCTTGTTTGAGCATTTTTAAGGGCTGTGTTGTGGGCTCAAATGTTTGCGTTGTAGGAATCTCTTCGTCAGCTGCTTTTAACAAAGCATCAATTTCTTGTTTTTGGGCTTCTTCACTATGTAAAGCACGCCATACTTCATTGCTTGCAGCTGCACGGCTTTGTTCTTCTTGCACACGGCGTGCCTCAGCAAAGCTGTGTTGCATATCTTGTTCAGCTTGGATTTTGGCTTGCGCTTCAGCTTCAATGCGATCGAGCTCAGCTTGCTTAGCCAATTCAGCTTGTCGTGCCTGCTCAAGCAAACGTTGTTCAGCTTCACGCTCTTTACTTAGCATTTCATTAAATAAACGCTCTGCCGCTGCCTCACGTACCGGTGCATGCTGCACAGGCTGATGCTCTGCTGCAGGCGTAATCACTGGACTTGGCTTGGCTACATCTGAGCTGGTCTTTTGACTGCTCAGCTCTGTGGTACGGTCAAATGCTGACTCACTTTCAGGTACATTTTTATAAAATAAATCTTGTAACTGAGTAGGTAAGGCTTTAAGGGTAGTGAGGGTTTTATTCCATTTCACCCCAAATGCGAGGGTAAACAGCACCACTAAAAACACAATTAAAAATGCCGCAGCGCCATAAATAGTCAGTAGGCCTGCCAAACTTTGTCCCAATTCATAGCCAATAATCCCACCTGAAGCATTGGCTAAAGTATCAGCAGGGACTTCCCAAAACAAATATAATAAGGTCGATGTAGCAAGCAGCATAAAAAATTGTGCCGCATAACGAAAAGGACGAGTCAGAAAACTATGTGGCCACCACACCTGAACCGCTTCAATAAAAAAGTAAAGCGGAATCAATAAACTTGCCCAGCCTAAAAAGCCAAACATTAAGTCGGCAAGCCATGCGCCTGCTACGCCACTGGCATTAGACACCTGTTGGGTATCACTAGAGATATGCATCCAACCTGGGTCAAACGGCGTATAGGTTACTGTTGCAAGGAACAAATATGTTCCAAATGAGAGCAAAAATAATGTCTGTAATAAGCGCTGTGCATAAGCACTCGACATTGCAGTCATATACGGTCCTATGGCTAAGTGGTTCAAAGTTTATGGCAGGTGAAGTGCCAACTAAAGAGCAATATTATGCACCTGTTGTACAAAAAAAGATGCAGCAGAATGCTTGGATATTGTTAACTCAATCGATAATGCTGGTTTTGTTGTCTATATAGTTTAAATCAATTTACATGATCAAAAATATCTACATTCAAGCGCTAAGACGGCTCATGCTTTTACCTGTATAATTCCATAAATTACTCAATAAAAAAAGGATGCCCTCGATGAGCGCTCGTCACTCACGCTTAATTATTTTAGGTTCAGGTCCAGCAGGCTATAGTGCAGCAGTTTATGCTGCGCGTGCTAACTTAAAACCTACTCTCATTGCAGGCTTACAACTCGGTGGTCAGCTGACCACCACCACAGAAGTTGATAACTGGCCTGGCGACCCTGAAGGTTTAACAGGCCCTGCCCTCATGGAACGCATGCAAGCACATGCTGAACGTTTTGGTACAGAAATCGTCTACGACCATATTAATGAAGTTGACTTAAGCCAACGTCCATTTGTCTTAAAAGGCGATATGGAAGAGTTTAGCTGTGATGCTTTAATTATTTGTACAGGTGCAACTGCTCAATACTTAGGTTTAGAGTCTGAACAAAAATTCATGGGTCAAGGCGTAAGCGCATGTGCGACCTGTGATGGTTTCTTCTATAAAGAACAAAAAGTCATGGTCGTTGGCGGTGGTAATACTGCAGTTGAAGAAGCACTTTATTTGTCTAACATCGCCTCACACGTCACTTTAGTGCATCGCCGTGACAGCCTACGTTCTGAGAAGATTCTACAAGATCACCTTTTTGCCAAAGAAAAAGAAGGCAAAATCAGCATCATTTGGAACCATCAAGTCGAAGAAGTGTTGGGTGATCAGACTGGCGTGACCGCAGTACGTTTAAAATCAACTCAAGATGATTCAACCCAAGACGTTGATGTATCTGGTCTATTTATTGCCATTGGTCATAAACCAAATAGCAGCATGTTTGAGGGTCAATTACAATTACGTGATGGCTATATTCAAGTCCAAAGTGGTACTTCAGGCAATGCAACACAAACTTCAGTTCCTGGTGTTTTTGCTGCAGGTGACATTGCCGATAGCATTTACCGTCAAGCGATTACTTCAGCGGGTTCTGGTTGTATGGCTGCACTGGATGCAGAAAAATACTTGGATGCCTTAGGCGAATAAGTTTTTTTTACCATTTAGTAAAACCACCCTTTTGCGGTGGTTTTATTTTGTCTAACAATCAGTTATAAAGTGCCGACCGTTTCTCAAGACTTACTAATAAGAGTTTCTCATGACAACAAATTGGACGGACGGCTATCATACGGATGTGAATTACACATATGGCTACTATCGAGATTTAAGTCCAAACTTTCAAAAGTTTTGCTTATTACTCAATGGTGTTGAATGTAGTGATAGCTTAACTGAACACCAGCATTGCGAATTAGGCTTTGGCCAAGGGGTAAGCATTAATATACATGCTGCTTCAAATATAGGGACATTTTATGGCACGGATTTCAATCCTGCACATGCCGCACATGCCAACCTCATGGCAGAGCACAGTCAGGCCGCGCATCATTTTTTTGATGCCAGTTTTGATGAACTCCTTGAGCATGACTTACCTCAATTTGATTCCATTAGTTTACATGGTATTTGGAGTTGGATTAGTCACCGCAATCAACACATTATTTTAAAATTTATTCGTAAATTTTTAAAACCCAAAGGGATTGTCTATATCAGTTATAATTGCTTAACTGGCTGGGCAGCCAATATGCCACTGCGTGAACTACTACATAGCCATTTTCACTTCAATAGCACCAGTATTCAGCCGGCACAAAAAGTCAAAGATGCGCTAGCGTTTAGCCAAAGCTTATTAAAGCAAGGTCCAGAGTTTGGCAAAAAAAATCCTTTTGCCTTAGACAAACTTAAGAGCTTACAACAACAAAATCCTGACTATTTGATTCACGAATATCTCAATCAAGATTGGCAGTGTTTTTCCTTTCAACAAGTGGTACGTACTTTAGAAGAAATTAAACTGTCCTTTGCCAGTAGCACCAATTTAGATGTGCATCTAGATGACATTAATTTTAGCCAGCAACATCAGCAATTTTTAAATCAAATTGAGCACCCTATTTTTAAAGAACAATGCCGTGATTACTTTGCAAATACTCAATTTAGGAAAGATTTATTTATTCGCGGTAAAAATACGCTCTCCGCTTTACAAATTCAGCAACGTTTACGTCAAACTCGCTTTGTCTTACTCAGTTCTGCAGAATCTCTACCTACAACGATTCAAGGACATTTAGGTGAATTTAATCTGTTACAAGAGATTTACCAGCCCTTAGCCCAGCACTTCAAATGCATTCAATATAAGAGCCAAAGCTTATTTGAACTCGAACATGCCTTGCCTAACTTAAGTTACGCGCAGCTGCTCAATGCTTTGGTGATTTTATGTCATTTAAATTTAGCCCAGCCTTGTCAAAACAAAGTCCCCAATAGCACTGTTCAATCCAGCCAAGCCTTAAATCGTTATATCTTAGAACAGGCCAGCTATCACCAAAACTATCAGGTATTAGCCAATCCAATGACAGGGATTGGTATTGCCGTCTCGCAAATTGAAGCTTTGTTTTATCGTGGTTATTTCTTTGAGCAGCTTCGCCTCCCTGAAGACTTAGCTGAATATGCACAGCAAAACTTTGATCAGTTAAATTGGCATTTATTAGATGATCATCAGCAACCTTTGCTCGAGCGTCAAGCCAGCTTAGTCTATTTAAGCCAACAAGCCCAACTCTTTATTCACCAAGCAAAACCATTGATTGCGAAACAATTGGCTTTATTTAGCTAAAATGGTTAAGGATCGGCTAAGATAAAGTCGATCCTTTTGAATATGTGTCGATCATGCAGCTGCAATCTGAGTTTATTTTCCCTGATCCTATTCAAGCCGACCCCGAAGGACAAGGTTTGATTTGTATTGGTGCCAATCTTGCGCCAAGTACCTTATTAGAAGCGTATCGGCACGGCTTATTTCCTTGGTTTTCCGAAGGTGAACCAATCTGTTGGTGGTGTCCAGAACCCCGTTGCATTATTCGCCCATTTGATTACAAACCGAGTAAATCTTTACTACGTAATATGAAAAAGTTTGATTATACAATTACAGTCAATCAAGCTTTTGAGCAAGTAATCCATGCTTGTAGCATGCCGCGCAGTTATGCTGCCGATACATGGATTTGCGAAGACATTATTCAAGGTTATTGCCAACTGTTTCAGCTCGGCTATGCGTATAGTGTAGAAGTCTGGCAACAAGATCAGTTGGTTGGTGGCTTATATGGCGTCAGCATTGGTAAAGGCTGTTTTGGTGAGTCGATGTTTAGTCGGCAAACCGACGTTTCTAAAATGGCATTTTATACCTTAATGCTCATTGGACAAGACAATCAGCTGCCTTGGATTGATTGCCAACTGGTGAATGACCATCTATTAAGTTTAGGTGCGAGTACACTTTCTCGCCAAGCCTATCTTAATTCGTTACAAGATGTGATAAATGCCCCTGCTGTCGATTGGAAAAAATATCAGGACAGTGTATTTTCAAGTAAAACAATAGCGCAAAACATGTGCCTAAATGAATGATAAATAGCTAGAGGGAACTTGTTATGAATTCTTATCACCCGCAGTCCCTGTTAAATGATTTACAGTATTACATTACGCCTCCGCATAATTGCAGTTACTTGGAGAAAAAATCTGCGCGGATGGTGTTTTTAGATCCGGCACATCGTATTGATGTTGTGACGCTATCTGAATTATCACGCTTAGGTTTTCGCCGTAGTGGGGATTTTGTTTATCGTCCGGAATGCCATCTATGCCGCCAATGTTTGTCTTGCCGTGTACCGGTTCAAGACTTTCACATGAATAGTCAACAAAAAAAGGCTTGGAAACGCAATCAAGACTTAAGCATTAAAATTACCCGCACTCAAGATGCCACCTCCATTCATTATGATTTATATGAGCGCTACATTAACCAACGTCATGCTGATGGGGATATGTATCCACCCAGTGAAGACCAGTTTGAAAAGTTTTTAATGCATACCTGTACCGAGAGTTTTTTTTTAGAACTCTGGCAAGATCAACGTTTAGTCAGCGTATCCACCTGTGATCCGCTTGATGACGGTATTTCTGCGGTGTATACCTTTTTCGATCCAGATGAGAATCGTCGATCTTTAGGTGTTTATGCGATTTTAAAGCAGATTGAATATGCTCAGCAAAAAGGCTTGCCGTTTGTTTATTTAGGCTATTGGGTACCACATTCAGATAAAATGAATTATAAATCGCAGTATGTACCGCTTGAATTACTCATTGATGGACAATGGCGTCGCCTAAATCGGATTTTAAATAAAGATGAAATTCAGCAGCTTGGGCGATCATTGATGACCACCCTGCCCTCAGGTTGGAACAACTCCATTATCAAATGATTTATTTGAAGAGTTGAGCAAAATCATCACTACATGCTTTGACCATAATAATGGCATGTTCACGCGTGCCATCAGGCTTCGGATAATAATTTTTACGTAAATCAATTTGATGAAAATCTGCCTTTTCATACAATTTAATTGCTGCAATGTTGCTTTGACGCACTTCCAAAAAAATCTGTAATGGATTATTTTGAAGCATCTCTAGCGATTGACTGAGCAACTCATAACCCAAACCTTGGCCTTGCTGACTTGGATCAATCGCCATAAGCAGTAAGTTAGCTTCGTCTAATACAGGCTGCAAAATACAAAAACCCAATACCTGACCATTTTTTTCAATCACAGTACTTTGATACTGTTCAACTGCTTGCGAAAATTGCTTTTCGCTCCACGGGTGGCTTTGAACTTTGTTCTCAATTTGAGTCACAACAGCAACATCAGCTGCTTGCATAAAACGAATCATGTTCGTTATCTACGTTAGTTAAATAAAATTGGCATTATAAAAACTTTATTTCAAAAAGCCAGCGATAAAAAAAGCGTCCCAAAGGGACGCTTTTTTTCACACAATTAATACTTATGCAGTTACTTTAGCAACAACACCAGCACCAACTGTACGACCACCTTCACGGATCGCAAAACGTAGACCTGGGTCCATTGCGATTGGGTGGATTAATTCTACTGACATTTCTACGTTGTCACCAGGCATAACCATTTCAACGCCGTCTTGAAGAGAGATTGCGCCAGTTACGTCAGTTGTACGGAAGTAGAACTGTGGACGGTAACCGTTAAGGAATGGAGTATGACGACCACCTTCTTCTTTAGAAAGTACGTATACTTCTGCGTCGAATTTAGTGTGTGGCTTGATCGCACCTGGTTTAGTTAATACTTGACCACGTTGAACGTCTTCACGCTTAGTACCACGTAGAAGAACACCACAGTTCTCGCCCGCACGACCTTCGTCAAGAAGTTTACGGAACATTTCTACGCCAGTTACAGTTGTTTTAACTGTGTCTTTGATACCAACGATTTCAACTTCTTCGCCTACTTTCACGATACCTGATTCAACACGGCCAGTGACTACTGTACCACGACCAGAAATAGAGAATACGTCTTCGATTGGCATTAAGAATGCTTTATCGATTGCACGTTCTGGTTCTGGGATGTAAGAGTCAAGCGCTTCAACAAGAGCTACAACAGCTGATTCGCCGTATTGACCTTGGTCACCGTTAAGTGCAGCTAAAGCTGAACCACGGATGATTGGAGTATCATCACCTGGGAAGTCGTAAGTAGAAAGAAGTTCACGAACTTCCATTTCTACTAATTCAAGAAGCTCTTCGTCGTCTACAAGGTCGCATTTGTTTAAGAATACAACGATGTAAGGTACACCTACCTGACGAGAAAGAAGGATGTGTTCACGAGTTTGTGGCATTGGACCATCAGTCGCAGCACATACAAGGATCGCACCGTCCATTTGAGCAGCACCAGTAATCATGTTTTTAACATAATCGGCGTGGCCCGGGCAGTCTACGTGAGCGTAGTGACGGATTGGAGAATCGTATTCTACGTGTGAAGTATTAATTGTAATACCACGTGCTTTTTCTTCTGGTGCTGAGTCAATTGCAGCGTAGTCTTTCGCTTCGCCACCAAATTGTTTAGCACATACAGTTGCAATCGCAGCTGTTAAAGTTGTTTTACCATGGTCAACGTGACCAATTGT
>NZ_JCAKMW010000020.1:0-47123 GCF_059515805.1 Acinetobacter sp. CY05
AAGAACAACTTGTTGTGGATTCTTACCGGTCGCCAATCTTTCGTTAAGGAGGTGATCCAGCCGCAGGTTCCCCTACGGCTACCTTGTTACGACTTCACCCCAGTCATCGGCCACACCGTGGTAAGCGTCCTCCTTACGGTTAGACTACCTACTTCTGGTGCAACAAACTCCCATGGTGTGACGGGCGGTGTGTACAAGGCCCGGGAACGTATTCACCGCGGCATTCTGATCCGCGATTACTAGCGATTCCGACTTCATGGAGTCGAGTTGCAGACTCCAATCCGGACTACGATCGGCTTTTTGAGATTAGCATCCTCTCGCGAGGTAGCAACCCTTTGTACCGACCATTGTAGCACGTGTGTAGCCCTGGTCGTAAGGGCCATGATGACTTGACGTCGTCCCCGCCTTCCTCCAGTTTGTCACTGGCAGTATCCTTAAAGTTCCCACCCGAAGTGCTGGCAAATAAGGAAAAGGGTTGCGCTCGTTGCGGGACTTAACCCAACATCTCACGACACGAGCTGACGACAGCCATGCAGCACCTGTATCAGAGTTCCCGAAGGCACCAATCCATCTCTGGAAAGTTCTCTGTATGTCAAGACCAGGTAAGGTTCTTCGCGTTGCATCGAATTAAACCACATGCTCCACCGCTTGTGCGGGCCCCCGTCAATTCATTTGAGTTTTAGTCTTGCGACCGTACTCCCCAGGCGGTCTACTTATCGCGTTAGCTGCGCCACTAAAGCCTCAAAGGCCCCAACGGCTAGTAGACATCGTTTACGGCATGGACTACCAGGGTATCTAATCCTGTTTGCTCCCCATGCTTTCGTACCTCAGCGTCAGTATTAGGCCAGATGGCTGCCTTCGCCATCGGTATTCCTCCAGATCTCTACGCATTTCACCGCTACACCTGGAATTCTACCATCCTCTCCCATACTCTAGCTTCCCAGTATCGAATGCAATTCCTAAGTTAAGCTCAGGGATTTCACATCCGACTTAAAAAGCCGCCTACGCACGCTTTACGCCCAGTAAATCCGATTAACGCTCGCACCCTCTGTATTACCGCGGCTGCTGGCACAGAGTTAGCCGGTGCTTATTCTGCGAGTAACGTCCACTATCCTAGAGTATTAATCTAAGTAGCCTCCTCCTCGCTTAAAGTGCTTTACAACCAAAAGGCCTTCTTCACACACGCGGCATGGCTGGATCAGGCTTTCGCCCATTGTCCAATATTCCCCACTGCTGCCTCCCGTAGGAGTCTGGGCCGTGTCTCAGTCCCAGTGTGGCGGATCATCCTCTCAGACCCGCTACAGATCGTCGCCTTGGTAGGCCTTTACCCCACCAACTAGCTAATCCGACTTAGGCTCATCCATTAACGCAAGGTCCGAAGATCCCCTGCTTTCCCCCGTAGGGCGTATGCGGTATTAGCAGTCGTTTCCAACTGTTGTCCCCCATTAATGGGCAGATTCCTAAGCATTACTCACCCGTCCGCCGCTGAATCCAGTAGCAAGCTACCTTCATCCGCTCGACTTGCATGTGTTAAGCCTGCCGCCAGCGTTCAATCTGAGCCATGATCAAACTCTTCAGTTTAAAATCAATAGTGCCTATAGGGCACCAATCTTGGCTCATCAATTACTGACAAAAAATTTGCTCAAATAAACTTCGAGAAATTCTTACCAATTATCAATGAAAATATATTCGATTGATCAACCAGTAAAAATCCACACAAGTTGTTCTTCATAATCTCTTAATGATTAACTTTATAGCTCGTCGCTAAAAAAGTTAAAACACATTAAAACTCAACAACTTAACACTTCGTGCTAAATCTATTGCGCTTTACTGCGTTGGTATGCTGGCCATTATAGGTGGTTTTTTTTGCTTAGCAAGTATTTTGCAAACAAAACACCAACGAGTGTTTGTTTTTTGTGCGCAATTGCAGCTTCATTATCACCAAAATAGTGCATAAGTTTATAATTTTAAATATTTTTATAAAGAATTATTTATTTTTTAGTTTTGTGGTCTTAATTTGTATGCTTAAAATTTTGACTGGATTTCTTGGCACATTTGCATGTACACCATAACGTGTAGTCGGCAATTTAACTATTTGATCTACGATTTCCATACCTTTAATGACTTGTCCGAATACAGCATAACCTGGCTTTTCTGGCGTTTGGTCTAAAAAGTAATTATCCGCCACATTAATAAAGAACTGGCTTTTAGCCGAATTAGGATCATTGCTACGTGCCATCGCAACAGTACCACGAGTATTTTTAATACCATTACTGGCTTCATTCATGATCGCCTTAGCTGTTGGCTTTTCCTGCATATTAATAGTCATACCACCACCCTGCATCATAAACCCTGGAATAACGCGATGAAAAATGGTGCCATTATAAAATTTCTTTTTCACATAATTTTCAAAGTTTTTTATAGTTATAGGTGCTTGTGCATTAAATAGTTCAATTTCAATGCTGCCCATCGTGGTTTTCATTTCAACTACTGTATTTGAAGCGTAGCTACTTAAACTCGTTCCAGCCATTACACTTGCTACTAAGATTTTTTTTAACATTTGTTTACCAATCCAAATCGTTTCTACTTTAATTTCTTGATATTAGTCGTTCAGTATAAATAAAACAGTCCTGAGCATCGAAAAGGAATTAATATGACTCAACAACAAATACTACCTGAGTTAAAACACTATCCACCGTGGCAATGTCATGGCGAAGCCTATATTTTAAATTATTGGGCCAGTCCACAATTCTTACAACATGCTAAAACATTTAATTTACGGGCTTCTCGTAGCGGTCATATGTTGCATGTGGTTTTATTACGTTATCAGCATACTCCGATTGGCAGTTATGATGCTTTGTTCATTGTCGATCATCCTGTGCAACAAAGACAACGTTATTCTTCTATTGTCAAAATACTAGTTTCTAGTCGGGAATCTATCCTGCATGGCCAAACCTTTTGGGGTTTACCTAAGGAGCTTGCGCAATTTAATTGGACTAAAACTACTACTGGCATGTATTGTGAAATTAAGACTCAGCAGCAAAGTATGATGATTCAATTAAATCATGCGAAGAATAATTCTAGTTTTTATATTAATAGTCACCAATTACCAGACCATATTTTAAATGTACAACAACACTGGCAAGGACAGCGTTATATCTTCACCCCTCAATTTCGCGGTAAGTTATGTAAATTAAAGTCAGTGCAATGGCATAACACTGATGGGTTATTTCCAAATTTTAATCAAGCACGTTATATCGATAGCTTTTATATGCCTGAAGTGCAATTAATCTTACCTGAAGCAAAAGTCCATTTGGTTAAACATGTTTCACGTGAAACACTTTAAACATGGGCCCACCAAAATTTTTTAAATTGCTTGGCGATTTCTAAGCAATGTTTTTTCGCCTGTTTGGAAATAGGTGTTAAATGTATAAAGCCATGCGCCTGTTCTAAGTAATTTTGATATTGCACCCTACAACCATGTGCAGCTAATTTTTCTGCATACAACTCCGCTTCATCATGTAATACGTCATGGCCTGCTGTCACAATAAAGGTCGCAGCTAAAGAGACATTGGGCTTGGCATATATAGGTGAAATAATCGGATCATCAAGCGCGATAGCATGTTGATGCGCATATAGTTGTTTCACCTGCCTCACATCAGCTGCAGTTAATGCTAAACCATATCCAAACATCTGTAGCGAAGGATAATTAAAATTAAAGTCAATCGCAGGATAAAGGAGTAACTGAGCTTGTGGTGCATAGCTATAATTAATACTACGCTGTGCCACGACTGCACAAATATTGCCGCCTGCACTGTCACCTGCAATGGCAATACGCGCTTTATAAATATTTAATTGGCGACGGTTCTCATATACCCATTGCAAAGCCTGTTGACTCGCATCAATAACCTGTTGTGGGCCAGCCTCAGGTGCTAAAGGATATTGCACACTTAAAACTTGCACCTGCATCGTGTGCGCCAGTAAACGACAGATTTCATCGTGAGTTTCTAAACCACCTGCGACAAAACCACCGCCATGATAAAAAACCAACATGGCTAATTTTTTATTGGGCTTTGGATGATAATGACGAGCTTTTAAAGTAGCGCTTGCCAATGGCAAACGTAAATCTTGAATTTGAGCAACTTTAGTTTGGCGAGCAGATAATAATCGCATTTGTTGTTCATAACGATGACGTGTACGCTCTACATCTTGGGCTAAAAATCCTATTTGCCTTTGCTTATACTTAATAGCCATTAGGCAAGCAGTAAATGGATCAAGTTGCGGGTAATCATAAGGATAGCCCAACAGCTTCAGCAAAGCCTTTTGACTAAATGGGGGTAAATGATCAATAAGCCGTGCAGCTGGAACTTGGCTATACTGCAATATTTTTTTTATTTTTATCATTGATGATTATTCCTTAAATTTGCTTAAAATCTTCATAATTTCTACATGATCAAACGACTTTGCCACTATATTGTTATATAAATCATCTAATCTATAACACAGCCAAATCCATATATCCGTTATGCTATTTACAGTTTAGATTTTGGCACAAGGATCAACAACATGGCTAAAAAACTTTTATTATTGTCGGTGGCAACCACATTTTTAGCTGTGGGTTGTGTGGCTTTTCCAGACGATGGTTATTACGATGGACGTTATGATCGTGGCTACGACCGCAACTATGACCGTAATTATGATAACCGTTATGACACGCAACAACGGCAACGTTTAGAACTAGAACGTCGTCGTTTAGCTGAGCAAAATCGTAGCCGTCAGTTACAACTAGATCGACAAAAAACTGAGTTAGAACGACAGCGTCTACAACAACAACGCGAACGTCAACAGTTAGAACAAAAACGTCGTCAACAACAATTACAGCAACAACGTGATCGTAATCAAGATTTAGATCGTAAACGTCGTGAGCAAGTTGAACAACAGCGCAAACGTGAACAGCAGTTACAGCAACGCCAGCGCGAACAACAAGCCAACAAACAGCGTCAGGAACAGCTAAAAAGAGAACGTCAAGTTGATCAACAAAGACGTGCTGCAGAACAGCGTCGCATCAATGAAGATAAGCGTCAAAAGGCAATTAAATATTTTGAAGAACAACGCCAACGTTAATCTTGTACTAGAAGCGCCAAAAGCGCTTCTTTTTTTAAGCAAAAAAAAAGACCTATCCAGAGGTTGGATAAGTCTTGAAAAATGTATTTCTAAAATACCGAAAAGAAACTACAGCCATAGAATCTGAATAAATAATATGCAAAAACCAAGCTATTGAGAAATACTTATTTAGTCAAATATTGATCGCTTTTAAATATTAATCAAATATATGAAAATAAAAATTTAATATTAAATAACTGATATTTAATAAAATTATAAAAAAATAACACCAATCTAATGATCAATAATATGCGCTATTATCATGTTCAATTTATCGTGATTTAAATTTTTTCTGCTGCGCCTGATGATTCGGTTGATCTTCTATGCAAATGAGCCAATCGCAGATTATTTATAGATTTAATGCAAGTGGTGCTTGAATTTCCAATCCCCGCCCCGATTTCTATTAGCAATCATGAAATTTATCAAACTCATGGCAGTTCAGAGTTAACAGAGTTAGAGCTGATGCCAAAGGACTGTACATGTTTAAGAACCCATTCAAACGGAGTAAAGCAATGGCGACTGAGCAAAATGAGCAAGCTCAAGACTTAGAGCAAGCGGAACCAACAACAGCGCAAACTCAAGCCGAAACTGAGCAGGCTGAAGTTACCGTTGAATCTTTACAAGCGCAAATTGCCCAACTCGAAGGCGACCTTAAGCTAGAAAAAGCACGTACTGCCAATGCAGTCTATGAAGCGCAAAAAAGTGTAGAGCGCATTCAACGCGAGTCAGACAAACATAAAGACGCTGTTTTGGAAAAATTCGCGAAGCAGTTATTAGACACCGTTGATAACTTAGAACGTGCAATTGCTGCTGCAGGCGAAGAAAAAACGCCTTTGTCTGAAGGTGTAGAACTTACCCTGAAATCATTGCTCTCTACTTTAGAGAAATTTGGTATTGTCGCGGTCGATACAGAAAATGGCTTTAATGCAGACTTGCATCAAGCTGTAGGTATTGCACCTGATGCGAAAGCCAACGAAATTGGCACAGTGTTGCAAAAAGGCTATAGCCTAAACGGTCGTTTATTACGCCCTGCTATGGTTATGGTTGGCGCTTAAAGCTAAAAAATTCGAGAGCTTAGAAAATATTTTCAAAAAATTTACTTGAAAAATCTTCAACGGCTCTCATATCGAATAACAAGTGAAACATCACAACAGAATTTTTGAGGAATCCATCTAATGGCTAAAATCATTGGTATTGACTTAGGTACTACAAACTCTTGCGTAGCAGTACTTGAAGGCGACAACGTTAAAGTTATCGAAAACGCTGAAGGCGCGCGTACAACTCCATCTATTATTGCCTATAAAGATGGCGAAATCCTTGTAGGTCAATCTGCGAAACGTCAAGCAGTAACTAACCCTAAAAACACACTGTTCGCGATCAAACGTTTGATCGGTCGTAAGTACCAAGACCAAGCAGTGCAAAAAGACATCGGTCTTGTCCCATACAAAATCATTAAAGCAGACAATGGCGATGCTTGGGTTGATGTAAACGACAAAAAACTTGCGCCACAACAAATCTCTGCTGAAATCTTGAAAAAGATGAAAAAAACAGCTGAAGATTACTTAGGTGAAACAGTAACTGAAGCAGTGATTACTGTTCCTGCTTACTTCAACGATGCTCAACGTCAAGCAACAAAAGATGCAGGTAAAATTGCAGGTTTAGAAGTTAAACGTATCATCAATGAACCAACTGCTGCGGCGTTAGCGTTCGGTATGGACAAAAAAGAAGGCGATCGTAAAGTTGCTGTTTACGACTTAGGTGGTGGTACATTTGACGTATCAATCATTGAAATCGCTGACCTTGATGGCGACCAACAAATTGAAGTGCTTTCTACAAATGGTGATACATTCTTAGGTGGTGAAGACTTCGATAACGCGTTAATTGAATTCCTTGTTGAAGAATTCAAGAAAGAGCAAAACGTAAACTTGAAACAAGATCCACTTGCTCTTCAACGTTTAAAAGAAGCGGCTGAAAAAGCGAAGATTGAACTTTCTTCTTCTAACGCAACTGAAATCAACCTTCCATACATCACTGCTGATGCGACTGGTCCTAAACACTTAGTGATCAACGTAACACGTGCAAAACTTGAAGGTTTAGTTGCTGACTTAGTTGCTCGTACTATCGAACCTTGCCGTATTGCGCTTAAAGATGCGGGTCTTTCAACTTCTGATATCTCTGACGTTATCTTAGTTGGTGGTCAGTCTCGTATGCCACTTGTACAACAAAAAGTACAAGAATTCTTCGGTCGTGAACCACGTAAAGACGTGAACCCTGACGAAGCGGTTGCAATGGGTGCTGCGATTCAAGGTGCTGTACTTTCAGGTGACAAAACTGACGTACTTCTTCTTGACGTAACGCCACTTACACTTGGTATTGAAACCATGGGCGGCGTGTTAACGCCAATTATTGAGAAAAACACCACGATTCCTGCGAAGAAATCTCAAGTGTTCTCAACTGCTGCTGACAACCAGCCTGCTGTAGACATTTCGGTTTACCAAGGTGAACGTAAAATGGCGCAGCAAAACAAATTGTTAGGTAATTTCCAATTGGGCGATATCCCACCTGCGCCACGTGGTGTGCCACAAATTGAAGTCTCTTTCGACATCAACGCTGATGGTATCTTGAAAGTATCTGCGAAAGACAAGAGCACAGGTAAAGAGCAATCGATTCAGATTAAAGCCAACTCAGGTTTATCTGATGCTGAAATCGAAGCGATGATCCGTGATGCTGAAGCGAATGCTGAAGAAGACCGTAAATTTGAAGAGCTTGCAAAAGCACGTAACGAAGCAGATGCCTTAGTTGCTTCTTCTCAAAAAGCAGTGAAAGATCTTGGCGAACAAGTAACAGCTGACGAAAAAACTGCGGTTGAAACTGCTGTTTCTGAATTAGAAGCTGCGACTAAAGAAAATGATGTTGAAGAAATTAAAGCGAAAACTGAAGCGCTTCAAAACATCATTATGCCAATCACACAACGTGCGTATGAAGCAGCTCAACAAGCTGGTGGCGCACAAGGTTTTGACCCGAACGCATTTGGTGGTGATGCAGGTCAACAACAAAAAGCGGATGATGGCGTTGTAGATGCTGAATTCAAAGAAGTAAAAGACGACAAAAAATAATTTGTCTCTTTAAAAAGAACCGCGCGTAAGCGCGGTTTTTTTATGCCTAATTAGACTGCCGATTGAGCTTAAAAGTAATTTTTGTCTACATGCTCCACCCACCTAAACTTGAATAATGTGCCCTCTTTTAAATGTACACATAAAATATTACTCAAATAAAACCGTGTGTTCTGTGCTGCATTTAAGCTAAATTAATCAAAAAATATCAAGATGAGGCTTATGCTGCGCTTAGCAATTTTATTCCTATTTGGATTCAGTGTTTTGCTGGTTTATCAAAATCTGCAATATCCACATTTAAGGCATCATCCCATTAGTGACCGAATTTTGGCTCCTTTTGATCATCGGATCCGTTACCGAATTGCTGAAATTGATCCACGCTTTGATATTAGTTCAGCCGAAGTAAAGCAATTAGCATTCGAAGCGACACAAATTTGGCAGCAGGCAGATGGGAAAAACTACTTCGTCTATGATCCAAAGGCTAAACTGAGTATTCATTTTATTTATGATGAACGCCAATCAGAAAGTCATTTTAGACAACAAAAATTGAGTGAGATTGAATCGAAACAGGCGCTTTGGCAACAACGCCATGTGCAAGCTCAGCAACTCAAGCAGCAGATAAAAGATTTACAGCAGCAACTGAGTCAAAAGCGTAATGATCTTAATCAAGCGACACATTTGTATAATCAGCAAGTGCAACAGATCAATGCACAAGGCGGTGCCACAGCCACCCAACGTTTTACTTTAGAAGATCAGAAATTATATTTGCAGCAACAACAGCAAAGATTAGGCGAGCAGATTCATCAACATAATCAAAAGATTCATGTTTTAAATCAAGAAGTCATACAGTTAAATGCTTTAAATGCAGAGTTATCACAAGAGGTTTCAGGTTTTAATGCACGTTTTTCTGGCAAAAAATTTGATAAAGGTGTGTTTAATGGCAAACAAATTATGATTTATGAGTTTAGTTCGAAAGATGATTTACGCTTAACTTTAGCACATGAATTTGGTCATGCTTTAGGGCTTGGGCATCATGATGATCCTTATGGTTTAATGCATCCTATTTTACAACAGCAAAATGCACACAATTTTCAGTTAAGCCCTGCTGACTTACAACTTTTGCTGAAAAAATAATGGCCGTTTAGGTTACAGTGTAAGAATCCCTTACTTTTTCTAGGCGTATTTTCTTGAATCTACAACAAATTCAATTTTTTCATGTTATTGTGAAGCTTCAATGAAAATAATACATCTTTGGAGAGGCATGTGAGTTACTACCATATTCTGATTGAAGCCAATGATCATATCAGCACTGTTGAAGAAACTCGCGATATTGAAATCTTTGATATTGTTGAAATTGGTCCCTACTTACATTCAATTTTATTGCCCTATTTTAATGAACAAATCATTGAGCTTGAAGATGACAATATTCACTTTGAAGATGTTTTGCATTTACAAGTAAAACAAACTTTATTGCCTATCAAAGATCTTATTGAAGAAGAACAACGTCAATTACCAAGCGATACCGATGTCACTATTAGCGCGTATGAGATTTTTAATAATCGCAATTTAAGCCAAGATGTGACGACTATTATTTTTGATCTGTTAGACGCCGTCAAACTGTGTGATTAATATGAACTATAAAAAAAGGTCTGTAAATACAGACCTTTTTTAGTGTTATTTTAGCGCATCACGTTACGTGCTCGATCTTGACGTAAAGCTTGCAGAATTTTCTGACCTGCCCGACCAGTTTGTGCTAAACCTAAACGTGCTTGCTCACTCATAATGGCTTTACGGGTTTTATCCCCAATTAAACCATCCGCTGCACCAATATCATAGCCACGTGCTAACAAAATTGTCTGAATTTCACGACGTTCAGCGCGTGAAGTGCCTGCATCATCAGTTGGCCAAGACTGCATAAATGGCCCTTGTCCACGAATACGATCTGATAAATGTGCAATCGCTAAAGCATAGCTCTCAGCCGCATTGTAAGCATAAATGGCATCGAAGTTTTTAAAGACTAAGAATACAGGTCCATGAGCACCCGCGGGTGCCATCAGCCCTGCTTGCGAAGCGTAGCTTAAGTTACCTTGTACTAAAGGTGTACCATCAGCCCGCATCACACCACGATCAATCCAATGCTGTAGAGATTTCTTGTTACGACGTCCCTCATTAGCTAGTGACATACCGGCAGGGACTTTAACTTCAAAACCCCATGGCTGCCCTGTTTGCCAACCACGTTTTTTTAAGAAATTCGCAGTCGACGCTAAAGCATCAGAAGTGCTTGAAACTAAATTACGACGCCCATCACCATCAAAATCAACTGCTAGCTCTTCATAGGTACTTGGCATAAATTGAGTATGACCAAATGCCCCAGCCCATGAACCTTTAAGTTGATCTTGGCTTACATCACCACGCTGTAAAATACGCATCGCAGCAAAAAATTCGCCTCGGAAATAACTTTGGCGACGACCTTCACAACTTAAGGTACCTAAAGCTTGTAACAATGGATATTTTCCTGAAATATCGCCAAAATTACTTTCTACACCCCATACTGCAACTACAACATTGGCAGGTACGCCATAAGCTGTTTCTACACGGCTTAACACCGAACGATGTTCTGCTAATTTTTGTCGGCCGAGTTGCACTCGCTCTTCATCGACTAAGCCAGATAAATAATCCCAAATAGGAGTTGAAAACTCAGGCTGATAATTGAGTCTTTCAATCACAGAATAATCAGGTGCTAAATTTTGCGTATAACGGTCGTAGCTCATACCTGAGACGCCTCTAGCGATTGCCTGACCGCGTAAGTTGTTTAAGCAACTTTGAAAATTATTATTTGGCGTATATTGGGCTGACGAAGTAGCTGCTGGCGTAACTGAAACCGGCTTACCATTAATCAGCAACTCAGCCTGAGCCGTCATTGCCAACGTAAACGACCCTAAAAGCAAAGCAATGCGCTGCATAACGTCCCTTTTTTTAAATTTAAATTTTATTTACCTTAGCATTCTGTACTAAAAATTAAAGCCATATTAGGTAAATTTAAATTCATTTAAGCAATTTAAATTTAAAAATACCTAGTCTAGATATAGTTTTAAATTCAAAACATAACACTACAATTAAATATTATTGATATCTCAACAGTTTTTCTAAATTTAAACCTAAACTTTTAAATTTAAAGCATCGCCAAAGTGGATATTTCTGTTGATAAGTCTATGGATTATTAAGTGGATAAGTTGAGATTGTGAATAAAATATGCAAATAAGAAACCGCACAGAGCATGTAACATTGTTTTGAATTCAAATTTTTTAGAGTTTTAAGTATTGGTTGAGACCGGTCAACATCACAAATATGGGAGAATATTGTGATTCACGATCAAAACCAATATGCATGCGAATGCGAAAGACGCGCATTCTGCCTGAACTGAATGCATAAAAAAAGCGATCCACAGGGTGATCGCTTTTTTATTGGGCAATTCAAGGCTTAGATGTTCATATCTTCGCTGAGTGCCAACGGATTAGGTAAAATTTTTGCTAATTGGCGGCATAAAGTCACCAACTGTGCTGAATCATTTGGTACTAAGGTGATATGACCAATCTTACGACCTTCACGCTCTGACTTATTATAAAGGTGTAAATGTGCACCTTCTAAAGCCAAAACATCTTCAGTTTTTGGATATTGACCAATGATATTGACCAAAACACTTGGACGAACAATTTCAGTTGAACCCAATGGCAAACCTGCAACAGCGCGAACATGGTTTTCAAATTGCGAGCATATTGCGCCTTCAATCGACCAATGCCCTGAGTTATGCACACGTGGTGCCATCTCGTTGGCATATAAACCTTTGTCTGTCACAAACAATTCAAGCGTTAATACACCTACATAATTGAGATGATTTAACAAACGCGTAATGTAGTCTTCAGCGACAGGTTGCAAATCGCTACTGTTAGGCGCAGGTACAATTGAATGCGACAAAATTCCATGATGATGATGGTTTTCCGCCAATGGCCAAGTTTTTACTTCACCATTTTTGCCACGTACTGCAATAATCGATACTTCACGTGAGAAAGTGACAAAACTTTCTGCAATGAGTTCCCCCGCAGGGCCAAGTTCTGCCCACGCTTGCTCAATTTGATCTGCATGACGCAACACAAACTGACCTTTACCATCATAACCGCCACGCGAGGTTTTGAGTACAATTGGTAAACCAAGTTCAGCTACGGCAGCAGTTAAGCCTTCAACTGAAGTTACTGCCTTATATGGCGCAACTGGAATCGCCAGCTCATCAAACAAAGCTTTTTCAGATAAGCGATGCTGAGCAATGGCTAAAGCTTGACGCGGTGGATGCAAATCTTTTTGCTGTGTTAAAACATCAACATCCGTCAAAGGTGTATTTTCAAATTCTAGACTAAACACGTCAGCACTATGAATAAAGTCCTGTAAACCGTTTTCGGCTTGAGTTGAAAACACTTGACCTAAAGCGGCAGAGGGACAATCCGTACTTGCTTCAAAGAAGGTACATTGAATATTTAGAGGTAATGCCGCTTGCGCCATCATACGACCGAGCTGACCGCCACCAAAAATACCGATGGTTTTTTTCATAACCTATGTCCCGTTTTATGCCTGACCCGGAATATTTTTACTTGCCACTTTTTCAGTTTGTTGAGCACGGAAATCTGCTACATTTTTGGCAATTTCAGGACGTGTTAAGCCTAAAATTTGTGCTGCCATAATGGCGGCATTGGCTGCACCTGCAGGGCCAATCGCTAAAGTACCTACCGCAATACCTGCTGGCATTTGTACAATAGAAAGTAATGAATCTACACCATTTAAGATTGAAGATTTCACAGGTACACCGAGTACAGGTAAATCAGTTTTTGCGGCACACATACCTGGTAGATGTGCTGCGCCACCTGCGCCAGCAATAATCACTTGAATACCACGGTCACGCGCTGTTTCTGCGTATTCAAATAAACGGTCTGGGGTACGGTGTGCAGAAACGACTTCGGCTTCGAAAGGTACACCAAGCTGCTTAAGCATATTGGCAGTGTGTTCTAAAGTTGCCCAATCTGATTGAGAACCCATGATAATTCCAACTAAAGGAGCATCTTGTGTAGCAGCCGCATTCATTGCAAATATTCCAACTGAAGTAAGGAAAGATAGACCTCGGACGAGCGTCCAAGCTCTCATGAATCAGTGGTCATTATAGACATAAAAATGCCGCGACGAAAATTTAACGGTCAAAGCAAGGCACGATTTTTATTGTTTTTTTCTTTAAACTTACATTTTATCTTAAGAATTAATTGATTATTCACATTATTGACCACGAAATACAAAATACACGCAACCACATAAACATAAAGCCGCCCAAATGTAATCCAATTTAAATGGTTGTTTAAATAGAAAAATCATAAAGGGCACAAAAACCAGTAAGGTCACTACTTCTTGGGTGATCTTCATTTGACCGACTGCCCAACCTTGCTGCGCTAATAGTTTAGTCGCAGGAATCATTAAACTGTATTCAAATAATGCAATGATCCAGCTGAATAAAATCGCCTGCCACATAGGTGCATCATGCGGTAAAAATTTTAAATGTCCATACCATGCCAATGTCATAAAACAATTGGCAACGATCAATAACAACAATGGAAATAGCATGACTATGTCTTAATTTTTTGCAGAAGCAATAGTGTAATTTTTTTGATGAAAATACGAAATCGCTGTATGAGTTTTTTGCCTGATCTATACCAAGAAAAACTATCTTTTCATAGATAGCCTTGCTATCGTTTGACTCATTCTATTATTCAACACAGCACTAAGCTTGTGTATAAAACGCAGTGGAGTTAAGCGTATGCATCTGCATATTTTGGGTATTTGTGGCACCTTTATGGGCTCATTGGCATTGTTAGCACGCGATCTTGGACATACGGTTACAGGTTCGGATCAAAATGTCTATCCACCGATGTCAACCCAACTTGAAAATGCAGGCATTACCTTAATGCAAGGCTATGAGCGTAGCCATTTACAACCGCATCCTGATTTAGTCATTGTCGGTAATGCCATGAAGCGTGGTATTGATGCGATTGAATATATGCTAAATGAAGGTTTGCCCTATATTTCAGGGCCGCAGTTTTTAGCCGACCATGTGTTACAAGGTAAGCATGTATTAGGGGTTGCAGGGACACATGGTAAAACTACGACCACCACCATGTTGGCTTGGGTACTCGATCAAGCTGGCTTAGAGCCGGGGTTTTTAATTGGTGGCGTACCGCTTGGCTTTTCTGAGAGCGCGCGTTTAGGTGGCGGCAAATATTTCTGTGTCGAAGCCGATGAATACGATTCAGCTTTCTTTGATAAACGTTCTAAGTTTGTGCATTACCATCCTAAAACTGCCATTTTAAATAACTTAGAATTTGACCATGCTGATATTTTTGATGATTTAGCCGCAATCCAAAAACAGTTCCATCATTTAGTGCGTACCATTCCATCGGAAGGTCGCATTATTGCACCAATCACTGAAAGCAATATTGATGAAGTGTTAGAGCAAGGCTGTTGGACGCCAGTAGTACGTACATCATTAGATGCCAATCAGAAATCTGAATTGTATGCCGAACAATTGTCTGTCGATGGTTCACATTTTAAAGTGCTACAACACGGCGTAGTCAAAGGTGAAGTGCATTGGACAATGACAGGGCAACATAGCGTTGCGAATGCTTTAGCCACCATTGCCGCAGCTGAACATGTGGGTGTTTCGATTGCAAAGGCATGTGAAGCATTATCCAATTTTGGCGGTGTAAAACGTCGTATGGAACTTTTAGGCACAGTACGTGGTATTGAAGTTTATGATGACTTCGCCCATCACCCAACTGCCATTGATACCACACTTGAAGGTGCACGTAAGCGCTTAGGTGAGCGTAAATTATGGGCGATTATCGAACCGCGTTCTAATACCATGCGTATGGGTAGCCATAAAGATGGCTTAGCGCATTCAGCACGTCTTGCCGATCAAGTGATTTGGTACCAACCTGAAGGTTTAGATTGGGATTTACAACCTGTGGTTGATGCAGCGCCAAACCCAGCGCAAATTGCCCGTACTTTAGATGAGATTATTACTCAAGTGAACCAACAAGCAGGCGAGGGCGATGCTGTGGTGATTATGTCCAATGGTGGTTTTGGTGGTTTACATCAAAAATTAATTGCGGCTTTAAAGGCTTAAAAACTTAAAATCCAAAAGCCCGCGACAGCGGGCTTTTTTTACCTTAGTCAATCGGTGAGATTGTGTAGCAAAATTGCATATTGTCATTTTTTTAGCTTAATGCTCTGCTAAATTCAACTACAGCTAAAATCTGCTAAAGGACAATAACAATGACAACAATGCGAGCTATGGTCTATCACGGCGCTAACGATATCCGTTTTGAACAGCGTGATAAACCCAAAATTCTGCAACCGACAGATGCAATTATTAAACTGACTAAAATTACCATTTGCGGCACAGATCTCGGTATTTTAAAAGGAAAAAACCCCGAAATTGAGCAAACAGCAATCAGCAAAACGGGGCATTTTAACGGGCGAATTTTAGGTCATGAAGGGATTGGCATTGTCGAAGAGGTCGGCAGTGCGGTTAAAAATTTTAAAACTGGTGATCGAGTCATCGTATCCTGCGTCAGTCGCTGTGGTACCTGTGAAAATTGTCAAAAACAACTCTATGCCCATTGCCGTAATGAAGGCGGTTGGATTATGGGCTATATGATTGACGGCACACATGCTGAATATGTACGTACACCATTTGCCGATACCTCTTTATACCCATTGCCAGCTAACCTCAATGAAGACGTCGCGGTATTTTTATCCGATGTATTGCCCACCGCACATGAAATTGGTGTGCAATATGGCGATGTAAAACCTGGAGACAGTATTGCGATTGTAGGTACAGGCCCGATTGGTATGGGGTGTCTACTGACAGCACAGTTTTATTCACCTAGCACCATTATCGCGATTGATATGGATGACAACCGCTTAGCCATGGCCAAAGAACTTGGTGCCACGCATATCATTAATTCTGGTCAAGAAGATGCCATTGCCAAAGTGCTAGAAATTACCCAAGGACGAGGGGTGGATTGCGCCATGGAAGCAGTTGGCATTGAGGCGACATGGAATATTTGCCAGCATATTGTCAAAGAGGGTGGCCATATTGCTAACGTTGGCGTGCATGGAAAATCGGTTAATTTTGAGCTCAACAAGCTATGGATTAAAAATCTCACCATTACCACAGGCTTAGTCAATGCCAATACGACAGGGATGCTGCTGAAAAGTTGCTGTTCAGGCAAATTACCTCTAGAAAAACTTGCTACACATCATTTTAAATTTGATGACATGGAAAAAGCATACGAGGTTTTTAAACACGCTGCAGATGAAAATGCCATGAAAGTCATTATTGATTTAGCCTAAAAAAAGCCCGCGACAGCGGGCTTTTTGCTTTAAGCCGCAACATCGCCAAATGCGTGTGGATCACGTTTAAACATCACCACCACATAAGAACAGGTTGCAATAATCTTGAGCGATTTTTCACGGGCAAATTCAGCCAAACGGTCTAAGAGTTTGCGTGCCATGCCTTGACCACGTAAAGAATCATCGACCCATGTATGGTCAGCAATAATAGTGCTGTCATTGCTCCATACATAGCTAATTTCAGCAATACGCTGACCTTGCTGATCTTTTAGAAAAAACTCACCTTTTGATCCATTGTCTTGATGTTCAAAATTCATCATTGTTCCTTGTTATTTGTTAAAAATATCTTAATACAAAACGTCGCGAATACTCGGGTCTTTATCAAATACTGACTTGGCAAAAGGGCAGAGTGGCATAATCTTGATGTTTTTGTCTCGTGCAAAAGCCACAGCACGATCCAGTAATTTGCGTCCTACACCTTGACCTTTTAGCTCATCACTGACCATGGTATGTTCAATGATAAATTTATCATCGCCAGCCCATGTATATTCCATCTCAGCTAAACGTTGCTCGTTTTCAAAAATAAAAAATGCACCTTTAGTCGAGCTATTGAGGTGTTCAATATCCATTTTTATTCCCTATTTTTTGTTTTTAATCGCTTAAGGATTGCAGATTATCAAAGTTACAATGTTGTGTTTATTTTGGCAAATTGTCGCTTAACATGGCGTAAAGATCAGCCTACACTCGGCACAAATTTTCTGACGATTTAAGTTATGTCTGAGCTTGCTACTCCCAGCCCTACGCGACAATGGATTTGTGTCATTGGTCTTGCCTTTGCTGCTTTTATTTTTAATACCACTGAATTTATTCCTGTTGCTTTGCTGAGCGATATTGGCAGGAGTTTTCATATGCCAGCGACCAACGTGGGCATTATGCTGACCATTTATGCTTGGGTGGTGGCGCTATTGTCGCTACCGATTATGCTAGCCACCAAAAATGTTGAACGGCGCTTACTGCTGATCTTGGTCTTTATCATCTTTATTGTCAGTCATATTCTTTCTTACTATGCATGGAGTTTTGGCATTTTAATGCTCAGTCGGATTGGTATTGCCATTTCACATGCACTGTTTTGGTCGATTACTGCATCATTGGCAGTACGCGTTGCCCCTGAGGGTAAAGCATTTCAAGCACTTGGTTTACTCGCTACAGGGACAGCCCTTGCGATGGTACTGGGTATCCCGCTCGGGCGTATGATTGGTGAGGCCTATGGCTGGCGCAACAGTTTTGCCTTAATTGCGCTAGGTGCAACAATCGTTTGTTTAATTTTAGCTAAGACCTTACCCCTGTTGCCAAGTGTGAATTCTGGCTCAGCACAAAGCTTAAAGCTTTTTATACGTCGTCCAAGTTTATTGCTGGTTTTTGTTGTCACCATCATGATGATCACGGCGCAATTTACCGCTTATAGTTATATTGAGCCGTTTACTTTGGTGGTGGCAGAATTTAGTTCCAATCAAACCACCACCTTGCTCCTCGTATTTGGTGGTGCAGGTTTCCTAGGCTCTTATTTATTTGGAAAATTTGGCTTGAAATTGCCTCGTGTTGCCATTCCATTGAGCTGCTTATTGTTGTCCATGTCGTTACTGTTGCTTTTACCTCTATCTAAAAGTTTTTTTGGACTCACAGCTTTAAGTTTGTTTTGGGGTATAGGCATTATTTGCTTTGGTTTAGCACAGCAATCTAAAACCCTACATTTAGCCAGCGATGCAACCGATGTGGCAATGGCGATTTTTTCAGGCTTGTATAATGTGGGAATTGGCGCAGGTGCACTTCTCGGCAGTGTAGTGATTGAACATCTTGGTTTGGCATATATTGGAATTATTGGCGGTATGATTGGCATATTTGGCGCGCTCATTGCGCTTTATTTAGTACAACGCCGTGATTTTTTACCCAATTAACACAGTGTAAAAATTGCCCTTTGCCTTAAATTGTGCCATGCTTAGGCCATATTTGAGCTTCGCTCAAAACAAAATTTATTTTGAACAAGGGGAGTAGCCTCCTCCAAACCTAATCAGCATTGCTATTTAGGTGTCAGACTATCGTCATTACACTTTGCAAAAAGTCGGTATCTGAGCATAGTTACACATGAATACTGTAATTATGTAGGCAAGACCTTGATCATGTTGTTATAGACAAATTGTGTCTAGCAACTGGTCAAGGTTTTTTTATGGCCAGTTGCTCGATGTGGAGCATACACATGGAAACTATTGGCAATCTTTGGCTGTACGTGGCATTTTTTGGCCTAGTGACTGTCATGTTAGTCATCGACTTTTTAGGTTTTCGCCAAAACCAAGGTCAAGACGTTAAAATTAAAACTGCGGCCTATTGGAGTATTGCGTGGGTCACTGTCGCAGCTTTATTTGGTGGTGGACTTTGGCTGTATTTACAGCAAACCGTAGGCGTGAATATTGCCAATGCCAAAGTAATGGAATACTTTGCCGGTTACTTACTGGAAAAATCTTTGGCAGTGGATAACGTCTTCGTTTGGCTAATGATTTTTGCTGCTTTTGCAATCCCACCTGCCTTACAGCGTCAATTATTACTCTACGGTGTATTAGGCGCGATTATTCTACGTACCATCTTTATTTTTATTGGTGCATGGTTTGTCCAAGAGTTCTCTTGGGTGCTGTATATTTTCGGTGCGTTCTTAGTCTATACCGGCTTTAAATTCTTAAAAGGTCAGGATGAAGAAGAAACCAATATCGAAGATATGGCGATCTTAAAATTTTTACGTAAACATATGCGCATCACTCCGCAAATGCATGGCAATAAATTCTTTGTCCGTGAAAATGGCGTGTTATGGGCAACGCCATTATTTTTAGTGCTAATTTTAGTTGAAGCATCTGACGTGATCTTTGCGGTGGATTCTATTCCTGCCATCTTCGCAGTCACCTCTGATCCATTCATTGTGTTAACCGCTAACTTAATGGCAATTTTAGGTCTGCGTGCAATGTTCTTTTTACTTTCAGGCGCTGCATCTAAAATGCATTATTTACCGTATGGCTTAGGTATTATCTTATTGTTCATTGGCTTTAAGATGCTAATGCTGGATGTGTTCCATATGCCAATTTGGATTTCACTGAGCTTTATTGTCGTGGTGTTAGGTATTACGGCATGGTTATCTATTCGACATAGTAAACGCCAAGAAATGCTATAAAACAACATATTTAAGCCCGACTTCGGTCGGGCTTTTTTTATGGAAATTTACTATATTTTGGTGGCAAAAATGCTGTACTTTAATTCATCAGCTGCCTATGCTTAAAGTTCATTTTATATTAAGAAATAGCCTTAAAGGTCTGATACATGCGCAGCAAAAAACTGAGTTTGGTCGTAGTTCCAGTATTATTGGCTGCGTGTAGTAATTCTGGTCGCTTGCAACAAGATATTTATAACAGCCAATATTATTGTAGCCAAGATTGGGACCAAAATCTGTGTGAGCCTTATAACAGCACCAGCTCTTATCACACTGCCTCAAGCAACTATCAAATTTTCTATATTGGTCCGCAGTACTATAGTAATAATCGTAAAGTCAAATACCTAGGTCGTACTTTAACTGCTCAAGGCGCCCGTCATATCAATCAACCCGTCCTGTCACAACATGTCTTTAAAGATGCTAAATCCAAACCGATTCGCCGTGGTGGTTTTGGCCGTACAACAGGTGGGACATCTTTTGGAGGCTAAAATATGAAACGAGTGTTACTGCCACCGCGTCAAGATTGGCAACAACAGCAACGTGATATTGGCTTTGATTATTTTGATTTGGCTTCACGTGACGGCTCAATGTATTGGTCAGAGGGTGTCGCCTATGAGTTTAGTCTGCAACAAATTGAACAGCTTGAAGATGCCAGCAATGAATTACATGCGATGTGCTTAGACCTTGTCGCAGACATGGTAAAGCGGGGCAATTATCCTGATTATTTTCATCTTCCGCATGCAGCAATTGCTTGTATTGAAGATTCATGGCGCAAACAAAGCCCAATGCTTTATGGGCGTTTTGACTTTGCCTATGATGGTCAGAATATTAAAATGCTCGAATACAATGCTGACACGCCAACGGGTTTATTAGAAGCCTCCGTGGCGCAGTGGCATTGGCTAGAGCAAGTACAAGATATTGCCAATCGTGATCAATTTAATAGTATTCACGAAGCACTCATTGCACGTTGGCAACACACCTATAGCGCAGGTCAACATGTACATTTTGCTGCCTGCCAAGAAGCAGGGCGTGAAGATTGGGGCAACTTAGAATATCTCATGGATACTGCGTTCCAAGCAGGACTAAACGTGCATGAATTGTCTATGGAAAATATTGGTTGGGATGAAACCGACTTTGTTGATCTAGCCGAACAACCCATTCGGCATCTCTTTAAGTTGTACCCTTGGGAATGGTTATGGCAAGAACAATTTAGCCAGTTTATTCGACCTGAAGTTAATATAGATTGGATCGAACCCTGTTGGAAAATGCTGTTATCCAATAAAGCCCTCTTAGTTGAGCTATGGCAACGCTATCCACATCATCCTTTACTGGCTGAAACGCATATTTATGACCCACAGCACAACTATCAAGGCAAATGGGCACGTAAACCAGTATTGTCACGTGAAGGCGCCAATATCCATATTGTTCAAAACAATTTAGATTATGGTGCTGCCTCGGGCAGTTTTCATTTTGATGAATATGATCAATCTGGCTATGTGATGCAGCAATGGGTTAAAACACCATTATATGATGGCATGCTGCCGACCTTAGGTTTATGGATGGTCGGTGATCAATGTCATGGCATGTCTTTACGTGAAGATGTGTTTGAGGTCATTGGTAACGATGCTCATTTTGCTGCGCATTATTTTGTCGAATAAAAAAGTGGCTTTCGCCACTTTTTATTGCTTAGATCCTATGATGACTTAGATACTATGCGCTGCTACACGGCGCATATAAAATACTAAACGAGTAAAAAATAAAATTTGTAAAAATAGGGTAAAGGCAGAGATTGTCCATTCGTACCATTCATCAAAGGCTGTGCCTTCTAAATTCAAGGCAAAATATAAACCCAATAAAATGCCCCCAAATACCACACCTGCTAGGGTAGTTTGCACCAAAATTGGAAAAGATAAGGCAGTAATACGGCTAATAAAATGCTCGCCCTCATCACCGCCATTGGCACGATAAGCAGATTGAATGCCAATCGCCATAATTGCCAAGGTCAGTAGGCCTTCAACTGCAATAATATTCAAATTAAAGTAAGGTGAATACATGCCATAGTAGTACACCAAAGAAACCAGTAAAGCTGTCATTAGGTAATAATTTTTATAATGTTTTTTTTCTAAAGTATTGGCAGACAACTCATGGGCAAGGGCTTTGCTATTCCAAAAATACATACAAATCTTGGCTCTAAATTGATTAATTTTCACACTTTACGCATTTAAGGCACAAAGATAAAGGGCAAAAACCGCCTTTTATCTTGGCAAAGAATTTGCATTGTAGTTGTGGTCACCATCAAATTTTAGGAGCACAGCATGAACGCCATTATTCCGACACTACAGCTGTTTGATCAACCCTGTAACAGTCAATTTGATGCAAGTGATTGGCAAATTTTGGCCCAACACTGGTATCCGGTGGCGCGTGTGCAAGATGTGTCAATGCAACCACAACGCGTGACCTTGTTAGACGTGAATATGGCACTGTATCAAACTCAAAGTGGCGCAATTCATTTAGTTCGGGACATTTGCCCGCATCGCGGTGTCCCACTGACAAAGGGCTGGGTCGAAGATGAAAATATTATCTGTCCTTATCATGGGCTGCATTATGGTGCTGATGGTCAATGCAATAAAATTCCTGCTCAGCCTGATCTAAAAAAAATCTCTGAGCGTTTTCGTTTAACTAAATTTCCTGTGGTCGAGCGCTATGGGTTGATTTGGACCAGTATTTTTGCACGCGATGTCGATAGCGCTAATCTCCCTGTCTTAGAGACATGGGATCATCCTGAGCATCAAGCAATCCTACCGCCATTTGTAGATATTGCAGGTTCAAGTGGTCGTCAACTTGAAGGCTTTATTGATGTCGCACATTTTGCTTGGGTGCATGATCAGGCCTTTGCCAATCGTGACAATCCTGTGGTACCTAAATACCAAACTGAACGCACAGATTATGGTTTAAAAACCACCTATATCAGCGATGTCAGTAACTATCCGCATGGCTTGCAACATCTGGCCCCTGAAGGTTTTGAATGGAAGCGTACCTTTGATGTTTATCCACCCTTTAGCGCAATTCTGACTGTAGATTTCCCGAATGATGGCGTACTCAAAATCTTAAATGCCTGTTGTCCTATTTCACACAACAAAACCCGTTTATTTGTACCCCTGACGCGTAATTTCGACCAAACGGGCGACTTAGAATCTGTTTATGCTTTTAATGCGCAAATTTTTGCTGAAGATCAGGAAATGGTCGAATCACAAAAACCAGAAGAACTACCGCTGGATTTAATGATGGAAGCACATTTTGAAGCAGACCGCTCATCCACCACATATCGCCGTATTTTGGCAGAATGGGGACTGAGTAAACGTTATACAGTTTAAGCCCTCAATATTGGGTACAATCAATCGAAAAAATAAAACTCGCAGGTTAAAAATGTCTTCTGTAATTGCAACGACGGCGATCCGCGGTCGCTTCCTCGATATTCAGAATACGGTTGCCCAAGCGCGTGAAATTCACGACCAAGTGCGATATGTAGAAGATGGTTTACTGATTAGCAAAAATGGTCATATTGATTATTTTGGTTCGTGGCAAGAAGGGCAACATCTGCTCGATGCCAATACTCAAGTGCAGCATTATCCTGAACAATTGATTGTCCCCGGCTTTATTGATAGCCATATTCATTTCCCACAAACTGAAATGATTGGGGCTTATGGTGAACAACTGTTAGAGTGGCTCAATAGCTATACCTTCCCCACCGAATTACAATTTAAAGAGCCTGAATACGCCCAAAAAATTGCCGAGTTCTTTATTCAAGAATTACTTAAAAACGGCACCACAACCGCTTTAGTCTTTGCCACAGTGCATCCTGAATCAGTCAATGCTTTATTTGAAGCTGCAAGCGCGCAAAATATGCGCGTGATTGCCGGTAAAGTGTTGATGGATCGTCATGCGCCTGAAGATCTGTGTGATACAGCCGAAACTGCTTATACAGATTCCAAAGCCTTAATTGAAAAATGGCATGGTCAAGGTCGTAATCTCTATGCAATCACACCACGCTTTGCACCCACCTCGACGGAGGCTCAACTTAGCAAAGCAGGGCAGCTGAAAGCCGAATATCCTGATGTGTATGTACATACTCATTTAAGTGAAAATAAAAATGAAATTGCGTGGGTCAAAGAATTATTTCCTGCTCAAAATGGCTATTTAGATGTCTATCATCACTATGGTCTAACAGGCTCAAAATCTGTATTCGCGCATTGTGTCCATTTAGAAGAAGATGAGTGGCAATGTATGCATGAGACTGATTCCGCGATTGCCTTTTGTCCAACCTCAAACCTGTTTTTAGGGAGTGGTTTATTCCCACTGCACAAAGCGTGGCAAAAACAGGTCAAAGTGGGCTTAGGTACGGATGTAGGTGCAGGCACTTCATTTAACCAGCTGCAAACTTTAAATGAAGCCTATAAAGTGCAGCAGCTGCAAGGCAATAAACTCTCTGCTTTTGAGGCGCTATATCATGCCACTTTAGGCAGTGCCAAAGCTTTAAGCTTAGACGACAAACTTGGCAACTTTAATGTAGGGAAAGAAGCAGATTTTGTGGTGTTAGATTTAAATGCCACTGCGCTGCAACGTTTACGTCAAAGCCGTGTTAAGAATATTGAAGACGCTGTATTTGCGCTGATCACCATGGGCGATGATCGTAATATTGCTGCCACCTATGTCTTTGGTCAGTGTGTTTATCAGCAGTAATTTATCGCATAGAGTTTCAACAATTAAAGCCTCATCGTTTAATCTGTTGCCTTGGTTTACATTTTCAACACTAAAACGGATGCAACAGTAGAGAAGATGCTTTAAAATTAAAACATGTTTAGGGGTGTTGCAGGTCAACACCTTTTTTATTTTTGATTTTGCTTTTTAGGTATCTACCCATGTCTGTTGAAATGAAGGTGATGATTTCTGCTGAAGAAATTCAAGCGAAAGTTCAGGAACTTGGCGCTAAAATTAATGCACATTATGCAAATAGCGACAAAGAACTGGTGCTGATTGGCTTGCTTCGCGGTTCAGTAATCTTTATGGCTGACCTTTGCCGTACCATTACTAAACCTCATGAACTCGATTTTATGACTGTATCAAGTTATGGCGGCGGTACGGTTTCAACACGTGATGTCAAAATCTTAAAAGATTTAGATGGCGAAATTCGTGGTAAAGACGTACTGGTTGTTGAAGATATTATCGATTCAGGTAATACCTTAAGTAAAGTATTAGAAATTTTACAAACGCGTGAGCCAAACTCCATTGAGCTATGTACTTTAGTGAGTAAGCCTTCACGCCGTGAAATTGAACTTGAAGTAAAATTTTTAGGTTTTGAAGTTGAAGATAAATTTATCGTAGGTTATGGCTTAGACTACGATCAAAAATATCGACATGTTCCATTTATTGGTGAAATTGGTCTTTAAGATCAAATCGCTTAGAGAGTGGCCGTAGGCCACTTTTTTTATTTTTTAAAATCGACATCTGCACAAAAAAGCAACATTTTTTAGCGTAATTTGGCTTTAGTGCTCGGCGTGAATCCTGAATCATAGAATAGATAAATAACCCTGAAAACAACCATCAAAATTCTAGAGGAGACAACTTATGTGGTCACTCATCGTTGCAATTGTCGTGGGTTTTGTTGCCGGCTTAATCGCAAGAGCACTGCATCCAGGTGAAGATAAAGCTGGTTTTTTAATGACTACTGTACTTGGGATTGCGGGTTCCTTGCTGGCAACTTATGCCGGACGTTTATTAGGTTTATACGGCGAGAACTCAACAGCAGGTTTTATTGCCTCTATTATTGGTGCGATTGTGATTTTATTTATTTACAACATGCTGAGTAAAAAAGCTTAAAAACACCTATAAAAAAGCCCTAAAATTTTAGGGCTTTTTTAGGTTAAAGCTTTATTTTTATAAGCCTAGTTCACGCCAGATTGTTTCAATTTCAGTGGCAGGGTAAGCGCCCAATACACGATAGCCATTTGAGAAAATAATGGCAGGTGTGCCCGAGACCCCTAATTTTTTAGCCAGTTCAATATTAGCATTAATTGGATTCCTACAGCTCTTTTTAGATTTTGGTGCAATTCCTTGTCCAATTAACTGTTGCCATGCAAAAGCAGGATCAGCTTCACAATAGACTTGCTTAGACACTGCGACTGATTGTGTTTTTAATGGCAAAATGAAGGTATATATTGTCACATCGTTTAGCTTTTTCAGTTCTACTTCAAGCTGTTGACAATATGGGCAATTTGGGTCAGAAAAGATCGCAAGCTGGCGCTTACCATTACCCCGTACTGATTTAATCGCATTTTTCAGGGGTAAACTGTCCCAGCTTACCGTGTTATTTTTAACAATCAATTCTTGAGTCAGGCTTTTTTGATCTTTTAAACGCAGCATATTGCCTGCAATCAAATGTTCAGCATCATCATTTAAATACACCACCTGTCCATCAATTTCAGCACTATAAATACCACGCATTTCGGTATGGGCTATATTTTTTACTGCCAAATTAGGATAATTTTTAACAAGATTTTGTTGTGCAGTAGTGAGGTCAGCGAGGGTAAAGCTAGATAGGCTGAGCAGTAACATGCTCAATATGGTTTTTTTCATACCCGAGGTACTCAAGTGTTAGATTTATATGCTGTTTAATTCTACGCTGTTATGCTCAAAATAGACCACAGTGATACAGTTTTGATTACTTAATCACAACAGCTTAAATGTTTCACGTGAAACAAAAAATAATATTTTAACCTCAGCTTAAAATTATAAATCTACAAATAAAATAAAAAATAACCTATTGATTTTTAATTTTTTTTAAATTTATACATAGGTATTCACTTATCCACATGATTCTACAAGTTATCCACAATTCGACTATATTATTGCTCTTTAAGCCATATCATTTACTCACAACTTAATTTAAGTCGTGGATAAGTACAAAGTTATCCACATATTTAGCCTAAAAATACTCAGATATCTATAGCATATTGCTTGATTTAGCCATTAAAAAAGCCCTCATAAGAGGGCTGTTGTATTATTTTCCAATACAGAACGAACCGAAGATTTTCCCAAGCAAATCATCAGCGCTGAAATCACCAGTAATTTCACCTAATGCATTTTGTGCTAAACGTAATGATTCAGCCACCAGCTCACCTGCGTTATACACCACCAGTTGCTCACGCGCTTCGGCTAAATAGTACTGTGTGCGCTTCATTGCATCTAAATGACGAGTACGTGCAATAAAGGTATCTTCTTCTGGTTGGAAACCTGCATGCGCTGTAATCGCATCTATGAGCGATTGGACGCCAGTTTCTTGCTTAGCAGAGACAGTAATATGACGGAAGCCATTTAAATCAGAAATTGCGGTTTCTACATCAGTTAAATCACATTTATTTCCAATCAACATGAGACGTTTTGGTTCAATGTGATCAGCAAAATAGTCTTGCGCCAATTGTAATGGGTCTTCACCTTGGCTTAAGTCATACACCAGTAACAATAAATCCGCTTGCTCAATTTCTTTAATGGCACGGCGGATGCCTTCTTTTTCTACGATATCGCCAGTTTCACGTAAACCTGCGGTGTCGGTTAAGGTGATTGGTAAACCATTTAAAGTAATTTTTTCATGTAGCACATCACGGGTTGTACCTGCAATATCAGTCACAATGGCACGCTCAATACCCGCTAAAGCATTTAATAGCGATGATTTACCCGCATTTGGTTTACCTGCAATCACTACTTGTAAGCCTTCACGCAATAACTGTCCTTGACGCGCTGATTGCTGTACTTGAGTGACTGCACCTGCAACACCATCCAGTAGGCTTAAAATTTTACCATCCGCTAAAAAGTCAATTTCTTCTTCAGGAAAATCAATTGCTGCTTCTACGTGTAGGCGTAAATGAATCAGTTGCTCGAGTACTGCATTTACTTTAGTAGAGAAGGCACCTTGCAATGAACGTACTGCAGAACGTGCCGCAGCTTGCGAAGTCGCATCAATTAAATCGGCAATCGCTTCTGCTTGGACTAAATCGAGCTTGCCATTTTCAAAGGCACGCATGGAAAACTCACCCGCTTTAGCTGCCGTAGCACCTAGCTCTAATAAACGCGCCAGTAGGGCATTTTGAATGATAGGCCCACCATGACCTTGTAGCTCAACCACATCTTCACCAGTAAACGAGTGGGGATTAGGAAAGCAAATGGCTAAGCCTTCATCCATCACCTCACCCGCTGCATCATAAAATTTACGAAATGCAGCATAACGTGCACCAGCAAGTGGCTGCTGGGTTAGGCTTTGTGCAATGGCATAAGCTTTGGGCCCAGATAGGCGAATTACCCCAACGCCACCACGCCCCGGTGGTGTGGCAATCGCAGCAATAGTGGTTTGAGTTTGCATAAAATTCACCTAAAAATCTTTGTTAACAACACAAATAAAAATCCGCCTAAGATTACCATCTTAAGCGGATTAATTCAGCTAGTCAGTAATGTTGTATTACTGGCTTGAGCCTTCACGTTGTTCACGTTCTTTCGCTACAGATTTATTAATTAAACCTTGCTGTAAGATGGTGATCAAGTTGTTGACGATCCAGTAAAGTACCAAACCTGCAGGGAAGAACAGTAAGAATACTGTAAAAATCACCGGCATAATTTTAAATACTTTGGCTTGCATTGGATCAGTCGGCTGTGGATTTAACGACTGTTGGATATACATGGTTAAGCCCATCAACAGCGGCAAGATAAACCATGGATCCATTGCAGATAAATCTTGAATCCAAAGTAACCACGGCGCATGACGTAGCTCTACAGATTCCATCAACACCCAATACAACGCCAAGAAAATAGGCATTTGTAGTAATAGCGGTAAGCAACCTGCAAGTGGATTCACTTGTTCACGCTTATACAATGCCATCATTTCTTGTGAGAAGCGCATACGGTCTTCACCGAACTCTTCTTTCATGCGTTGCATTTCAGGTGCAATCACACGCATTTTCGCCATTGAGCGATAGCTCTTAGACGATAATGGCCACAAGATCAGTTTAACAAGCACGGTAAGCAAGATAATTGCCCAGCCCCAGTTACCCACTAAACCATGGAAGAATTCCAGACCCACGAACAATAACTTGGCAATTGGCCATAACCAACCGTAATCTACAGTTTGGTTTAAACCAACAGCTAAATCTTTAAGCTCAGATTGAATTTTTGGACCTGAATAGAAGGTCGCATCCACTTCTGCCACAGTACCTGCAGGTACATTAATCGCTGGCGAAGTAAAACCAATAATATTCATATCATCGGTTGATTTACGCGATTCAAGTTTAGCCGCATAAGCTTGACCACCATTTTGGGTCAGCTTAATTTCACCTGGCACCCAAGCGCTTACAAAGTAATGCTGAACCATAGCAACCCAACCGCCTGTTGCGTCAACACTTACTTTTTCTTCATTGAAGTTATCAAACTTCAACTTATTGTAATGCTCATCTGGTGTACCCCATGCACCACCAAGGAAAGTACCAAGGGTAAAGATCCCTTGATCTGATTTACCTGGATCGTCAGAGTTATCACGTTTGATTTGACCAAACATTTGACCCTGCCAAGGTTGGCTACTGCGGTTAACCACTTTGTGATTAACCACAATTGGGTATTCACCTTCAGTGAAGGTAAAGGTTTTAATGATTTCTACACCATCAGCGGTTTTGTAAACCATTGGTACAGTGACAGTTTTAATTGCCTGACCATCTTTATCTTTGGCAGCTTTAGCGTCAGCTAAGCTATATGAAGTTTTTTCAACTTCATAGTTTGGACGACCATTACGGCTTGAGTCTGGGCCATTAAGACCAATTAAACCAGACTGCGCGACATAGGTACGTTTGTCATCGCTTTCAAGCATAACGAATGGTTCATCGCTATCTTTATTTTTGTCATGATTGAGTAATTCAACACGAACAATATCACCACCTTTTGGACTAATCCAAAGATGATAAAGGTCAGTTTGTACTGAAATAAGCTGTTGACTTACAGGTGCTGTAGTGTCCGTTGCCTGTTGTGCTGTAACATTTGCTTGTGGCAGATCAGATGCGGCAACTGCCGTCTGACCATTTGGCAAATCTGCAGATACATCATGCGATACCACGGCAGCTTTCTGCTGCGGCTGACTATCTGCATTACCGTAATCTTTTTGCCAAGCCAAAATGAGCAAATATGCGACAACAAACATGGCACCGAGAATTGCAATCCTGGCCCATTGTTGCATATCTATTACCCCAAGTGGTTAGAGTGTTTTTGGTTCAATAAACGATCACGAAAGGGTACAGCAACAAGACGCTTTTGAGAATCAGAATCTATTTGCTGAAAGGAAATAAAACGAATTGCTTTTAATGGAACAGGATCATAACCCGATCCTCCCCAAGGATGGCACCGGCAAATACGTTTCGTAGATAACCACACACCACAGACAGCACCATGCGTATGGACTGCTTCCAAAGCATATTGAGAACAAGTTGGAATATAACGACAACGCGGCCCAAGTAATGGACTAATCGCAATCTGATAGAGACGAATGAACCAATGCAGTAGACGTACCATTGGCCATCCCTATTTTTCTGGGGAGGGAGCTATTTTTGAATGCTTTTTAGCAAGGCGTTGTAACTTCTGCCAAGCAAATTGTAGTTGCTGATACAATTCGGCATTAGGCACTGCTTCAATCCCCATTTTGGGCATCACGACAATATCTAATAAACCTAATTGATGTTGGTGCAAGCGAAAGCTTTCGCGAGCAAGTCGTTTTACTCTATTTCTTTCGTGTGCGCGGCGCACTTTCTTCTTAGCAACAACTAAACCCAAACGGCTATTCGGCAGTTCGGAATATTTTGCTAAAAATAAGAAATGGGGCTGATGCACTTTAAAAAGCGCACCATCAAAGACACCTTTGTAATCGGCAGCACAGCGTAAACGAACCTCTGTGCTATAGCCGCAAAGTGTTGTCATCACACCCAAAACCGTCAAGTCTTAACTATTGATTAAACAGTTAAGCTATGACGACCTTTTGCACGACGGCGAGCTAATACTTGACGACCAGCTTTAGTAGCCATACGAGCACGGAAACCATGAACGCGCTTACGCTTTAATTCAGATGGTTGGAATGTACGTTTCATATTGAAACTCCAAAAATGATCTTTCTATAAAGGTCCGCGATTTTAGTGCTCATTGCTTGAGCTGTCAATGCAAAATGGCAAATGTAACGCAATTAGATTGTAATTTTTGCTGTTTAAGTTTTTAGCGTGTAAACAGTGAAAAGATAAATATTTCTTAGTCTACAAACATTAAACTATTGTTTTAGAAAAATAAAATAAATATCAACAATGATATTAACAGACTTATCCACAAGTTTATTCATAGTTTGTCTATAACTTTAATTTTAATTCCAAATTTATTTGATTTTAAGACTTATCCACAGAAAACTCGATGCTTATAAATAAATTTAAATTTATAAATTTAATATTATTATTATTAGGGAGCTTTTTTTCTATGGATAACACACTTTTAAATATAAAAATCATTAATTTAACATGTGGATAAATATGTTTTTAATTTTTGGATAATTTGTGGATAACTTTGTGCTATATTTTATCCACAGCTTATGGATAAAGTTATCCACATTGTGATTTAAATTTAAATTTGCGCTTTTTTTACTAAATCGCTGCGATTGCTCATGACAGATGTGGATAACTTAGTTAGAATGGCGACCCGCTTTGGCTTGGCGCGGTAATTTTCAAATCTGTTAACGGATATATAGGGGTTTCACATGCTTTGGACAGACTGCTTAGATCGCTTGCGACAAGAGCTATCTGGAAATGTCTTCACAATGTGGATTCGACCGTTAGTTGCAGAAGAAACTCAAGACTGTTTGCGTTTGTATGCGCCCAATCCTTATTGGACGCGCTATATTCAAGAGCATCACCTAGAGTTGATTTCAATTTTGGCTGAGCAGCTCTCTGAGGGGCGCATCCAAAAGGTTGAGATTCTAGTAGACTCACGTCCTGGTGCAATTTTGTCACCAAGTGAACAGCCAGCAACCACCACAGCTGCGTTGAGCCCAGTACCTCAGTCTATTCAGCCTAAAGCTAAAAAAGATAAAGATGAGGCAGCTAAAGCCAATCGCAAACGTCTGCTTAATCCTTTGTTTACGTTTTCCCTTTTTGTGGAAGGTCGTTCTAACCAAATGGCAGCCGAAACCTGTCGTAAGGTTTTAACCCAACTAGGTGAACCGCAACATAATCCATTATTTTTATATGGACCTACTGGTTTAGGTAAGACGCATCTGATGCAAGCAGTCGGTAATGCCTTATTGCAAGCCAAACCAAATGCTCGAGTCATGTATATGACTGCAGAAAGCTTTGTACAAGATTTTGTTACCTCGCTACAACAAGGTAAGGTTGAAGAGTTTAAAAAGAACTGTCGTTCTTTAGATTTATTATTGGTGGATGATATTCATTTACTTGCGGGTAAAGAAGCCAGTTTGGTGGAGTTTTTCTACACCTTTAACGCGCTGTTAGATGAATCAAAACAAATCATTTTAACTTCAGATCGTTATCCAAAAGAATTAACTGAACTTGATCCACGTTTAGTTTCACGCTTTTCTTGGGGCTTATCTGTAGGAGTTGAGCCACCAGACATTGAAACGCGTATTGAGATTCTGCTAAAAAAAGCGGAAAGCACAGGGGTAGATTTACCACGTAATTGCGCGCTTTTTATTGCTCAGCAAGTGGTGGCAAACGTGCGTGAACTTGAAGGTGCACTGAATAAAGTGGTCGCAATTTCGCGTTTTAAAGGTACATCTATTGATCTTGATGTGGTGCGTGAATCGTTAAAAGATGTGCTCGCAATTCGTGCGCGCACCATTAGTACAGAAAATATTCAACGTGTAGTCAGCGAATACTTCCGCATTCCATTAAAAGAATTGGTGGGCCCTAAACGCACACGTATTTACGCTCGACCACGTCAATTGGCAATGGGATTGGCACGTGAACTCACTGGCGATAGTTTTCCTGAAATTGGTATGGCATTTGGTGGGCGTGATCATAGTACAGTCATGCATGCCTGTGAAAAAGTGCAAAGCCTACGTGAACAAGATCCTATCTTTAACGAAGACTATAAAAACCTACAGCGTTTGTTACAAAGCTGATTAAGTTTTATTCAAATGCTAGACCTTGCAATAGTGCAAGTTCTACCTCATATTACTCATCGAAAAATTTCATCTTCAGCTGTTAGAGGAATGTATTGTGCGTTTAAAAATCGCGAAAGAAAGCTTACTTAATGTTCTCTCTCACGTCGTGGGCGCGGTAGAACGTCGTCATACTCTTAATATCTTATCTAACGTTAAAGTGCAGGTAACGCATACGGCTTTGACCGTAACAGGCTCAGATTTAGAAGTAGAGCTAGTGGCCAGTACTGCTTTAGCTGAAGGTGCATGTTTAAAAGCCGGTGAGACCACTGTACCTGCCCGTAAGTTAGTCGATATTTGCAAATCTTTACCTAATGGTGCTGTAGTTGATTTGCAAGTTTCTGAAGATCAACGTTGTGTGCTCACCTCTGGTCGTAGCCGCTTTGTTTTAGGTACTTTACCTGCTGAAGATTACCCATTACTCACCACAGAAAGTACACACGGCACACAAGTGACCGTAACGCAGCGTGAGCTTAAGCGTCTATTTGAAAAAACTGCGTTTGCGATGGCTGTACAAGACGTACGTTTTTACTTAACAGGCACATTGCTTGAAGTCGAAGAGAATCAATTGCGTGCTGTGACCACAGATGGCCACCGTTTGGCGCTATGTGAAACTTTAGCTTCTTCTAATGCCACTCAGCCAATCCAAGCGATTGTGCCGCGTAAAGCAGTTGCAGAGTTACAACGCTTATTGAGCCTTGAAGATGAACCATTATCTTTATTAATTGGTCGTGAATTGCTTAATATCACCATTAGTACGCCAAGCCGTGATAAAGATCAGCCTGATATTAGCGTACGTTTCACCACCAAGTTGATTGATGGTAAGTTCCCTGACTATCGTCGTGTCATTCCACGTGGCGGCAATAAAACAGTAGTGATTGGGCATGATGTGTTTAAGCAATCTTTACAGCGTGTTTCGATTTTAAGTAATGAAAAATTACGTGGCGTATTCTTAATTTTTAAACAAGATGCCTTGCAACTACGTGCCAATAACCCTGAGCAAGATGAAGCCACCGAAGAACTCGCTATTCAGTACAATAGTGATGAACTCGAGATGTCATTTAACTCACAATACTTACTTGAAGTACTAAACGTCCTTGATGGCGAAGATGTATCAATGACCATGACGGAAGCCAATCATTCAGTCTTAGTACAAGATACGGCTCATCCTGATCAGACCTATGTGGTCATGCCAATGCGTGTTTAAGCGTTTAGCTTTATGCATATTACGCGTTTAAATATCCAACGTGTTCGAAATCTAGAAGCGGTTGCACTCCAAGAGTTGCAGCCGTTTAACGTCTTTTATGGGGCGAATGGTTCGGGTAAAACTTCGGTTTTAGAGGCGATTCATTTACTGGCGACCGGACGTTCTTTTCGAACGCATATGCCTAAAAACTACATTCAGCAGGGTAAACCTGATGCCATTGTATTTGCCCAATCGCCAAGCGATAAAATTGGTATGCAAAAGCTGATTTCAGGTGAGCAAACTATTAAGCTCAATGGCGATCATATTGCGACTCAGGGTCAATTAGCACGCCTATTACCCTTGCAATGGGTTGACCCATTAAGTACTGACATTATTGATCATGGCGCCAAGCCACGTCGACAATTACTTGATTGGTTAATGTTTCACGTGGAACCTGAATTTTATCAAGCTTGGCAGTTCTATTCGCGTACTTTAAAACAGCGCAACAGCTTACTAAAAAGTCAGCGTCACTTGAGCTTGAATGATTTAGAACCATGGAACCAAATATTGGCGCAATATGGTGAAATTTTGCATCAGCAACGTTTGAGTGTTATTGAGCAATGGCAACACTATTTGCTTCAAGATCTACAGCATTTATTACCTGATTTAGAGATCAGACTTGAGTATCAAGCCGGCTTTCATCATGAACAAGGTTTACTACATGATCTGACTACTCATCATCAAAAAGACCTTGAGAGACGTTATACCGAATATGGTCCGCATCGTGCTGATTTGCGCTTGAAAACCCCACTGGGTGATGCTGACGTTGTGCTATCGCGCGGTCAAAAAAAGCTGTTAATCATTGCGTTAAAACTGTCACAGATTGCAATGCTACATGCTTGTAATAAGGAAACTGTGGTATTATTAGATGATCTGACGGCAGAATTAGATTTAACCGCACAACAACGTTTAATTGGGCGCTTGAGCCAACTTGGTAGTCAAGTTTTTATTACCACTTTAGACCATGAGTCAGTGCAAACTCACTTACATGATTTGTCTATTTCTTATCAATTATTCAAAGTTGAAAACGGTGAGGTTCGCCTTGTCACACAATGATTTACCCATCTTTGGATAGACCTATTTTTTCACTAGGGAGAAACCATGAGTTCAGAAGATCAATCTGTCTCTACTACAGAACAAACCATTGAAAAGGCTTATGATTCCTCTAGTATCAAGGTATTACGTGGCCTCGACGCGGTTCGTAAACGTCCCGGCATGTATATTGGTGATACTGATGATGGTACAGGCTTACACCACATGGTGTTTGAGGTCGTTGATAACTCAATCGATGAAGCCTTAGCAGGTCACTGTGACGAAATTTTAGTGACTATTCACGAAGATGAATCAGTATCTGTTGCTGATAACGGTCGTGGTATTCCAACCGACATTCACCCTGAAGAAGGTGTTTCTGCCGCAGAAGTGATTTTAACGATTCTGCATGCAGGCGGTAAGTTTGATGATAACAGCTATAAAGTTTCTGGTGGTCTACACGGTGTAGGTGTTTCCGTTGTTAACGCCTTGTCAGAAAAACTTGAACTCACCATTCACCGTGCGGGCAAAATTCATGAGCAAGAATATCGTCATGGTGATTCTCAATATCCACTGAAAGTGGTTGGCGAGACTGAAAAAACGGGTACTCGTGTACGCTTTTGGCCAAGTGCTGAAACCTTTAGCCAAACCATTTTTAGCGTCGATATTTTAGCGCGTCGTTTACGTGAACTTTCATTCTTAAATGCCGGTGTACGTATTGTTTTGCGTGATGAACGTATTAACGTAGAACATGTATTTGATTTTGCTGGTGGTTTATCTGAGTTTGTTAGATATATTAACCAAGGTAAAACTCATCTCAATGAAATCTTCCATTTCACTACACAAGCTGAAAATGGCATTGGGGTAGAAGTTGCTTTACAGTGGAATGATTCATATCAAGAAAACGTACGTTGTTTTACCAACAACATTCCGCAAAAAGATGGTGGTACACATTTAGCTGGTTTCCGTGCGGCATTAACGCGTGGTTTAAACAACTATATGGAAAACGAAAACTTACTCAAAAAAGAGAAAGTTGCAGTATCTGGTGATGACGCGCGTGAAGGTTTAACTGCCATTGTTTCAGTGAAAGTACCTGATCCAAAATTCTCTTCACAAACTAAAGAAAAATTGGTGTCGAGTGAAGTGAAAACAGCGGTCGAACAAGCCATGAATAAGTCGTTCTCTGAGTATCTATTAGAGAACCCGCAAGCGGCTAAATCAATTGCTGGTAAAATTATTGATGCAGCACGTGCGCGTGATGCAGCACGTAAAGCGCGTGAAATGACGCGTCGTAAAAGTGCGCTGGATATTGCAGGTTTACCAGGTAAATTAGCCGATTGCCAAGAAAAAGATCCAGCTTTATCAGAACTTTATCTCGTCGAGGGTGACTCTGCGGGTGGTTCGGCAAAGCAAGGTCGTAACCGTAAGATGCAAGCCATTTTGCCACTGAAAGGTAAAATCTTAAACGTAGAACGTGCGCGCTTCGACCGTATGATTTCTTCAGCTGAAGTAGGTACTTTAATTACCGCACTGGGCTGTGGTATTGGTCGCGAAGAATATAACCCAGACAAATTGCGTTACCACAAAATCATCATCATGACCGATGCTGACGTGGATGGTTCGCACATCCGTACCTTGTTGCTGACGTTCTTCTTCCGTCAAATGCCAGAATTGGTTGAACGTGGTCATATTTATATTGCTCAGCCACCGTTGTATAAACTGAAAAAAGGCAAGCAAGAGCAATATATTAAAGATAACGATGCATTAGAAACGTATTTAATTTCAAACGCAATTGATGATCTAGAATTACATATCAGCGCTGAAGCACCGGCAATTCGTGGTGAAGCATTGGCAGCTGTTATTGCAGATTATCAAACCTCGCAAAAGAGTATTCAGCGTTTAACGCAGCGTTATCCTGCAACCTTACTTGATGGTTTATTGGGTCTAGACGCCTTTAAACTAGATCAAGTTACAGATCGTGATTATGTAGAAACTTGGGGTGAGCAATTACGTTTAGCAATTGCCAAGCAACAAGAAAATCTACGTCCTGAATTGTCTTTAGAGAGTTTTGAAAAGCAAGATGCTGATGGCAATGCAGTGATTGCGTATTACCCACGTATTACTGTGTATGTGCATAATTTGCCACATGCTTATTTGCTAGATCAGACTTTATTGGCATCAGCTGAATATGCACGTTTGTTAAAGAACTCGAAGAGCTGGTTTAGCTTACTTGAAGAAGGTGCTTATTTACAAAAAGGCGAGCGCAAAATTCAAGTATCTACTTTCCACCAAGTTTGGCAGCAAATTTTGCAAGACTCTCGTCGTGGCATGATGATCCAACGCTATAAAGGTTTGGGTGAAATGAACGCGGAACAACTTTGGGAAACCACGATGGATCCTGAAAACCGTAACATGTTACAAGTAACCATCGATGATGCGATTGAAGCTGATCGTATGTTCTCTTGCTTAATGGGTGATGATGTAGAACCACGTCGTGCCTTTATTGAAGAAAATGCCCTCAATGCGGATATCGATGCCTAATTAGCCATCGTATTAAATTGTAAAAAGCGCCTTTCGGGGCGCTTTTTTTATGCTATGTTGAAATTAAAAGTCGTCAATGATCGTGACTCAATTGAGGTGAATAAGATGGATACGACGCAATTAGAAGGCATCCGTGATATTTGGATGGAGGCATTTTTTACTGGCAATTATGATGTGTTAGCTCAATATGAAGCTGAGCAATTTAAAGTGGTATATGAACAAGAAGGTCGTGTCGAAAGCAATTATACCCGTTACGATTTAATTGCACATGCAGTGCAAAATGGGGTGTGGAAACCACAAAAATTAGATGTCATCGCTGAAGATTTTGATTTTGATTTTGATAATCAACACTGTAAGGTTCTGATTACACTAGCAGATCAACGTAAGATTCAAGAAACTTGGGCTTATGATCAAGCATGGAAGATAAACGAACTACGCTTTTTAAAATAAATACAATAAACCTGATGTGCGGATAAGTTAGTATTGTTTGCCAAAACTGTGGATAACTTTTGAGTTATCCCCTGTAGAGATTTCAGTCTTTAGAGCTAAGAAAGCACCCCTAGAGGTGCTCTTTTACTGAGGATAAGTCACTGTTTGTTTGCCTAAGCTGTGGATAACTTTTAGGCAGCTGTGTATATCTTCAATTAATCTTCAAATGAAGCTTCGAGATCTTCAAGTTCCATCATCAGCTCAAGCATTTGTTCTTCAGCTTGTTCGACTTTGCCTTTAAGTTCCGATTGCTCATTCATGAGTTTAAGTAGCTCATCTTTACGGTTGGCTTCATACAGGGCAGTATCACCTAGCAATGTTTCAATTTCGGCTAAACGAGGTTGTAGCTTGGCAATTTGCGCTTCATTTTTCTCGATATTTTTGCGAATTGGGCGCGTTTGCTCACGGCGCTGTGCAGCTAACTTACGCTGTGCTTCTTTATCGAGTTTAGATATCACAGGTTTATCCGAGACCTGTGAAGTCACAGGCACAGCAGGTTGCTGCGCGTTTTTCATCATCTCAATACGTGCTTGACGTAACCATTCGGCATAGGCAACTAAGTCACCATCGAACTCGCGACAGCGTCCATTATTGACCAAAATCAATTCGTCACAGACGCTAGCAATGAGTTGACGTTCATGCGATACCAAGACCACCGCACCTTCAAAATCTTGCAATGCCATAGTTAAGGCATGACGCATATCTAAGTCTAAATGGTTGGTCGGTTCATCGAGTACCAATACGTTTGGACGTTGCCATACAATTAAAGCCAGTGCTAAACGTGCACGTTCACCGCCTGAGAAGCTTTCACTTGGTGTATCCATACGCTCGCCGCTAAAACCAAAACTACCTAAAAACGAGCGTAAGCTAGCTTCAGAAATTTTAGGATCGGCGATCCGTGCTAGTTGCAGCATTGGGCTGGCTGTACCGTCTAAAGCATCCATTTGATGCTGAGCAAAGTAGCCAATATTTAGTAATTCAGAGGCTTTACGTTCGCCACGTAATAACGGTAGATCACCTACTAAGGATTTAATTAAGGTAGATTTACCTGCACCATTCATACCCAATAAACCAATACGGCTATTTGGGGTAATTTGGAGATGAATATTGGTGGCAATAAGTTTGTCGCCATAACCAATATCTGCACTTTCCATTTGTAATAGCGGCGAACTCATTTTGGTTGGTTCACGGAAACTAAAGGTAAATGGCGTATCTACATGCGCAGCAGAAAGTTCCTGCATACGTTCTAATTGCTTGATACGGCTTTGTGCTTGTTTGGCTTTGGTGGCTTTGGCTTTAAAACGGTCAATAAACTTTTGTAAGTGTGCACGCGTTTCTTGTTGCTTTTCAAAAGCTTGTTGTTGCTGTGCTAAGCGTTCACTACGGGTACGTTCAAAGGTTGAATAGTTACCTGTATATAGTACGAGTTCTTGATTTTCGATATGTAGAATATGATCGGTAATCGCATCTAAGAAATCACGGTCATGCGAAATTAGGATTAAGGTACCTTCGTAGGCTTTGAGCCAATCTTCAAGCCATAAAATCGCATCTAAATCTAAATGGTTAGTCGGTTCATCAAGCAACAGTAGATCTGAACGGCTCATTAAGGTACGCGCCAAATTCAAACGCATACGCCAACCACCCGAAAAACTTGAAACATCAAGCTCAGACTGATGTTCAAAGAAGCCTAAACCTGCCATGAGTTGTGATGCTTTCGATGGCGCAGAATAACCATTAATTTCATCAAAACGACCATATAGATGCGCCATTTCATCATTATTTAATTGTTCAGGATGAGCCAGTTTGTGTTGAATATCCCAATATTCTTCGTCGCCCGACAAGACAAAATCAATCGCTTTCATATCCAGCGCTTTGATTTCCTGTGCCATATGCGCAACCGTCCATACCGATGGACGAGTTAAACTACCGCTGTCGGATTCCATACCACCAAGTAGCGCGGAAAATAAAGTCGATTTACCAGCGCCATTGACCCCTGTTAAACCAATTTTCCAACCGGGATGCAATTGCATAGACGCTTTTTGAAAAAGAACACGTCCACCGCGACGTAAAGAAAGTTGCTCTAACTGAATCATGAAATTATCGAACAGAGAAAAAGTAGCCTCATTCTAAAGGAAATTAGAAAAAAGCCAAAACCTAAGCAATTTTGATATTGTTCGAAAAATAAACTTGATAAAATAGCTCAACTTTAAGCACTTTAAAGCTTCAAAAGTGCCCCATATATTGATTATGCTATACTGCATAATTGTCTTAGCCGCATAAGACCACCAGATTAACTAGAGGAATCTCCCCATGACTGATCAAGCGCTTGAGCTGACGGATAGTGCTGCGAACAAAGTTCGCCAATTGCGTGAGAGCGAAGGCAACCAAGATTTAATGTTACGTGTTTATGTAACAGGTGGTGGTTGTTCAGGTTTCTCTTATGGCTTTAACTTTGCTGAAAGCCAAAATGAAGATGATGCAGAGTTTATAAATGGCGATGTAAAAATGTTGGTTGACTCTTTAAGTTACCAATATTTAGTTGGCTCTGTTGTCGATTATATTGAAGGTTTAGAAGGTTCGCGCTTTGTGGTGCAAAACCCAAATGCGACAACAACTTGTGGTTGTGGTTCTTCTTTCTCAATCTAAAGATTGTGATAAAAAAGCCCCAGAGTTGGGGCTTTTTTTATGTCTGTATCAATTATACGTAAGTCATCGTACCTAAAACACGGTAGCCATTGGCACCCGTTACAGCAGGTAAATTTCCACTCAACTGAGTTACAAAACGCATTGCTAACCAAGCAAAGGCTGTGGCTTCGACCCATGTTGGGCTAAGCCCTAAATCTGCTGTGGTTTGCACCGTCCATTGATGTTTACGTAAACGCCAACGCAACTGTTCGAGTAAATGTGAGTTATAGGCACCACCACCACAGACATAAACTTCGCCTGTATCCATATTTGAACGGTAAATGGCTTTTTTAATGGCACGTGTGGTGAGTTTCATTAAGGTGGCTTGCACATTTTCAGGCGTGTCTTCGAGTTCGTCATATTCTAAACTGCTGCGCCAATCAGCAATTTGTTCATCGAGCCACTCTAGGTTAAAGTCTTCACGGCCAGTACTTTTAGGTGGTTCTTTTGAGAAAAACTCATGCGCTTGCAAGCGATCCAGCAAACTGCGAATAGCATTGCCATAGGCAGCCCAATTGCCATTTTCATCGTAGGGTTGACCCGTATAACGGTGGCACCACGCGTCCATTAAAATATTGGCAGGGCCTGTATCAAAACCAAACACCTGATCAGGTTGACCTGCAGGTAACATGCTCACATTGGCAATGCCACCTAAATTTAAAATCACGCGATGAATGGATTCATGCTGAAAAATATCCTGATGAAACGCGGGCACAAGCGGGGCACCTTGACCACCTGCTGCCATATCACGACGACGAAAATCTGAAATCACTGGAATTTGGGTGATTTCGGTAATGATATTCGGATCGCCAATTTGTAAAGTGAAGCCATGTTCAGGACGATGACGGATGGTTTGGCCATGTGAACCAATCGCTTTAATTTGACTACGCTCTAAATTATTGTTTTCAATGATTTGATTGATACCATGTCCAATCATTTGCGCGAGTGCAACATCGGCTTTCCCCATACGATCAATTTCGTTGTCATCTGGTAAAGTTAATGCCATCAGTTCATCACGAAGGTCTGGATCAAAAGGCAAAGTAAGGGTGGCATGAAGTTGCAGAGGATCAAAAGAAGCAGCAACAATGTCGACACCATCCATACTTGTGCCGGTCATTACCCCAATATAGATCGCTGTCATGATTATTCTAAAGCCTGCAAGATGCTGAAAAAGTGTTAGTATATCGCACAAATTGTATAACTGATCTATTTGGATTTTGTGATGTCAAATTTCCTGCCGGCTGAAGAACAACTTGCCCTCATCCAACGAGGCACCCACGAAATTATTTCTGAAGAAGATCTTCTAAAGAAATTAAAACAGAATCGTCCATTAAAAATTAAAGCGGGCTTTGACCCGACAGCACCTGACTTACACCTTGGTCACACGGTTTTAATTAACAAATTAAAAGTATTCCAAGACCTTGGTCATGAAGTGTATTTCTTGATTGGTGATTATACTGCCATGATTGGCGACCCAACAGGTAAGAGTGCTACACGTCCGCCATTGTCGCGTGAAAAAGTGTTAGAAAACGCCAAAACCTATCAAGAACAAGTGTTTAAGATTCTTGATCCTGCTAAAACCAAGGTTGTATTTAACTCAGAATGGTTTGGTCAAAAATCTGCAGCTGATTTAATTCAATTGGCTTCACAGCAAACTGTGGCACGTATGTTAGAGCGTGATGACTTTACCAAGCGTTATAACAGCCATCAGCCAATTGCCATTCATGAATTCTTATACCCATTGGTACAAGGTTATGACTCAGTGGCTTTAGAAGCAGACGTTGAGCTTGGTGGTACAGACCAAACCTTTAACTTATTGATGGGTCGTACCTTACAAGGTCGTTATGACCAAGAAGCACAAGTATGTATTACCGTGCCAATTCTTGAAGGTTTAGATGGCGTGAATAAGATGTCTAAATCTTTAGGCAACTATATTGCTGTGTTTGATGCACCGGGCGCGATGTACCAAAAAGTACTTTCTATGCCAGATGCCTTAATTGAGCGTTACTTTGATCTTTTAAGCTTTAAGTCAGTTGAAGAAATTCAACAATTGCTTAAAGAAGTGGCTGAAGGTCGTAACCCACAAGAAGTGAAAAAGATTCTTGCGCTTGAATTGGTTGAACGTTTCCACGGAAGCGATGCGGCTGCCAATGCGCATAGAGGTGCAGGTAATATTATTACTGAGGGTGAATTACCTGAAGGTACGCCAGAAATCACGATTTCATTGTCTGAATTTGGTGGTGAATTATTTATTACTTCAATTTTACGTGAAGCAGGTTTGGTGAAAAATTCAGCACAAGCCAAAGATGCTTTAGGCCGTGGTGCAGTAAAAGTGGATTGGCAAGCAGTAGATACTAGCTATTCGGTCAAAGAAAAATCGACTTTAATTGTACAAGCCAGCAAAAAAGCCATTGCTAAAGTGACTTTTGTAGATTAATCACTCACGCTTAAATTGTTTTAAGTGATTGAAAAAAAGCAGACTTTGGTCTGCTTTTTTTGTGACTAAAGTTTTATATTTGTATTATTAATAAGTAAATTCAAAAAAAACCTTATAAAAACAAGGTTTAATTTTTTCCAATCGCTTGCGTTTGAGAAAAAATCTCGTTAGGATGGATTTCATCTTATGACTGTAGAACACAGTCCAGAGGGTGTAAATTAGGAATATCATTCAAGGAAGATATCTTAATTTTGAGTAAAGAATTTAACGAAAATAATTATAATAAGACACACTGGATCGCATTTGATGATCTAACTCCGAGAGAGAGATTTTGGGAGAGATCTCTTTCTTTTTTTATGCCTAAAATAAGCGTTTGAAGTGCTATTTAGTTATTAATTTTATTTAAATTCAATAAAGGCCAAACGTGGCAAAATCATCTTTACTAAAATACCGACTAACACCGCAGCAATGATGGTGCCTTCGCGTACACCCAAGACTTGATGCAACACCAATAAAGAACTCATCACTGCAATAACAATCAAGACGATATCTCCATAAAGTTTGCATGAGCCAAAGTTCCAATGAAAGCGCAAAGAAAACGCTTGATATAAGCCTTCACCAGCCAAAAAAATTAAATTGGCTTTGATGATCATACATACGCCAATAGCAGTGATAGCGCAGCTCATCAAACAATATAAAAGTTGTTGTAGATAGGTGATGGGTGACCAACTTTGTGTTAGCCATAACATAAGATCAATCCCTAGACCAAAAATAAGGCCTACAGGTAATTGCAGCCAGCGTGTCCAGCGAAAATCATCCTTCAATAATAGTTTTTGAAGCGCAATCATCAAGACGTGCATAAAAATAGTCAGCGTACCTACAGAAAAAGGTAATATAAAACTATATACATACGGCAAAGATGAAATTGGCGATGTGCCTAGATTAGAACGAATAGATAGGGCAACTGCAAAGGCAAGCAGCATTAAGCCACCTAGCAATAAGCCTAAACGGGGTAAAAGTTGAGTTGGCATGAGTCAAACATAGTGTAAATAAGTTTGAGTCTAAACAAAGATGAAAAAATGTACTATGCAGCGAAAGGTGAAGAAAAGCGCTTTTTTTATGGCATGATCATTTATAGCTATACATTAATTTGCGACATAGTGAATATTTAAAAACTGTCATTTGATATATGGCAAAAATATGAATAATAAAGTGATTATTATAATCAAGACACAACTATGTACTACCAAACACAAGATTGGCATGACCAACATATTCAAAGCATACTTACATTTTTATTTGACTATACACATCCAGCGTTAAAGCAGCATCAATATCAAGATGTCATGTGGCATTTTCAGCAATTAGATATCCCAGCTTTTTATTTATTATTTGCTTTAGTTCAAGAACGTTTACCTAAACGCGCAAAGATGTTGTTTATGGCAGAAGACTATGCGGGTAAACAACAAATATTATTAGAAGTGATGGGACATTTAATAAAGAACACAGTTAATTGAGCTAAAAAACAGATTTTTCTGCTTTAAAATAGGTTTTATTGATTTCTTAGGTTAAAAAATAAACATTCATAATATAATTTTATAAATAGCGCTTGCTAAGCAAAAAAAACTACCTATAATGGCCAACATACCGACACAGTAAAGAGCAATAGATTTAGCACGAAGTGTTAAGTTGTTGATTTTTAATGTGTTTTAACTTTTTAGCGACGAGCTATAAAGAAAATCATTAAGAGATTATGAAGAACAACTTGTGTGGATTTTTACTGGTTGATCAATCGAATATATTTTCATTGATAATTGGTAAGAATTTCTCGAAGTTTATTTGAGCAAATTTTTTGTCAGTAATTGATGAGCCAAGATTGGTGCCCTATAGGCACTATTGATTTTAAACTGAAGAGTTTGATCATGGCTCAGATTGAACGCTGGCGGCAGGCTTAACACATGCAAGTCGAGCGGATGAAGGTAGCTTGCTACTGGATTCAGCGGCGGACGGGTGAGTAATGCTTAGGAATCTGCCCATTAATGGGGGACAACAGTTGGAAACGACTGCTAATACCGCATACGCCCTACGGGGGAAAGCAGGGGATCTTCGGACCTTGCGTTAATGGATGAGCCTAAGTCGGATTAGCTAGTTGGTGGGGTAAAGGCCTACCAAGGCGACGATCTGTAGCGGGTCTGAGAGGATGATCCGCCACACTGGGACTGAGACACGGCCCAGACTCCTACGGGAGGCAGCAGTGGGGAATATTGGACAATGGGCGAAAGCCTGATCCAGCCATGCCGCGTGTGTGAAGAAGGCCTTTTGGTTGTAAAGCACTTTAAGCGAGGAGGAGGCTACTTAGATTAATACTCTAGGATAGTGGACGTTACTCGCAGAATAAGCACCGGCTAACTCTGTGCCAGCAGCCGCGGTAATACAGAGGGTGCGAGCGTTAATCGGATTTACTGGGCGTAAAGCGTGCGTAGGCGGCTTTTTAAGTCGGATGTGAAATCCCTGAGCTTAACTTAGGAATTGCATTCGATACTGGGAAGCTAGAGTATGGGAGAGGATGGTAGAATTCCAGGTGTAGCGGTGAAATGCGTAGAGATCTGGAGGAATACCGATGGCGAAGGCAGCCATCTGGCCTAATACTGACGCTGAGGTACGAAAGCATGGGGAGCAAACAGGATTAGATACCCTGGTAGTCCATGCCGTAAACGATGTCTACTAGCCGTTGGGGCCTTTGAGGCTTTAGTGGCGCAGCTAACGCGATAAGTAGACCGCCTGGGGAGTACGGTCGCAAGACTAAAACTCAAATGAATTGACGGGGGCCCGCACAAGCGGTGGAGCATGTGGTTTAATTCGATGCAACGCGAAGAACCTTACCTGGTCTTGACATACAGAGAACTTTCCAGAGATGGATTGGTGCCTTCGGGAACTCTGATACAGGTGCTGCATGGCTGTCGTCAGCTCGTGTCGTGAGATGTTGGGTTAAGTCCCGCAACGAGCGCAACCCTTTTCCTTATTTGCCAGCACTTCGGGTGGGAACTTTAAGGATACTGCCAGTGACAAACTGGAGGAAGGCGGGGACGACGTCAAGTCATCATGGCCCTTACGACCAGGGCTACACACGTGCTACAATGGTCGGTACAAAGGGTTGCTACCTCGCGAGAGGATGCTAATCTCAAAAAGCCGATCGTAGTCCGGATTGGAGTCTGCAACTCGACTCCATGAAGTCGGAATCGCTAGTAATCGCGGATCAGAATGCCGCGGTGAATACGTTCCCGGGCCTTGTACACACCGCCCGTCACACCATGGGAGTTTGTTGCACCAGAAGTAGGTAGTCTAACCGTAAGGAGGACGCTTACCACGGTGTGGCCGATGACTGGGGTGAAGTCGTAACAAGGTAGCCGTAGGGGAACCTGCGGCTGGATCACCTCCTTAACGAAAGATTGGCGACCGGTAAGAATCCACAACAAGTTGTTCTT